>NZ_JBFAOJ010000051.1:0-65766 GCF_040675205.1 Streptosporangium sp. NPDC049644
CCTTCTGCGCCCCCCGTACCGAGGTCCGGGGCACGCCGCGCAGGCCGTTCCCGTCGCTCCACAGCGTGACCTCGGGGGCGACGCCGGATCCGGCGGGCCCTCCCGGCATTCCAAGGGACCTAGGGGAGATCGGGGGTCAGAGGGCGCCGGTGTCCTGCGGCCTGGAGCCCGTCACCAGATAGACCACGTCGTGCGCGACACGGACCGCGTGGTCGGCATAGCGCTCGTAGTAGCGGCCGATCAGCGTCACGTCGATGGCCGGCTCGACGCCGTACTTCCAGTCAGGGGCCATCAGGACCTTGAACAGCCTGCGGTGCAGCCGGTCCATCGCGTCGTCGTCGGCCTCCAGTTCCAGGGCGGACTCCACGTCGCGCGAGGCGATGCAGCTGCCGGTCTTGGTGATGAGGCGCTCGGCGATCTGGCCCATCTCCAGGATGGTGGCACGGATCTCCGGCGGGATCGCGGAGTCGGGATGGCGCAGTCTGGCGACCTTGGCCACATGCTCGGCGAGGTCGCCCATCCGCTCCAGGTCGGTGCCCATCCGCAGCGCCGCGATGATCATTCTGAGATCCACGGCCACCGGCTGCTGCCTGGCCATCAGGTCGAAGATCGTGGCCTCGATCTCCGCGAAGATCCGGTCGACCTCCTCGTCCTGGGAGATGACGTTCTCGGCGAGATGAAGGTCCGCGTCCAGGAGGGCTGTGGTGGCCCGCGATATCGCCGACCTCACGAGCCGGGTCATCTCGACCAGCCGTTCGGTGAGGGCGTCGAGGTCTTCGTGATAGGCGTCGCGCATGGAACTCACCGTACGAGGGGGTCGGTGAACGAACTTCGACCGCAAAGTGAACTTTGCGGGAAAGGCCGCTGTCACCGCCCCCGGGCCGTCCCCAACACGGAAACCCCCGCCTACCATCGAAAACGTGAAGCCTACGGGAGGACCACGTGAGTGAGCTGATGGCGAGCCTGGCCGCGCTGGCCGGCTTCGTCGTGGGAGCGCTGGCCGTGATGGTCGTCCGCCAGCAGAGCCACGGACGGCGGGACAGGATGACACCGGTGGACGGCGTCGAGCCCGGCGCGCTCCCGAACGGGGTCGCCTCGGTGCTGGCCGTGCTGCCGTCCTCGGCGGTCGTGCTCGACAAGGAGGACCGGGTGCTGCGCGCCAGTTCGGCGGCGCGCGCGTTCGGTCTGGTCAAGGGAGAGCACCTGATGGCGGCCGAGCTGCTCGCGCTGGCCAGGAAGGTGCGCAGGGACGGCGAGATCCGCGAGAGCGAGATCGAGGTGGCCGGCCACAAGTTCGGCCAGGAGTCGACCAACTTCGCGGTGCGGGTCGCCCCGCTCGGCTCCTACGGCCAGGTGCTGGTCCTCGCCGAGGACCAGACCGAGCACCGCCGCGTCGAGGCGGTCCGCCGCGACTTCGTGGCCAACGTGAGCCACGAGCTCAAGACGCCGGTGGGCGCGATGTCGCTACTGGCCGAGACCATCCAGGACGCCGCCGACGACCCCGAGGCGGTCACCCGCTTCGCCGGGCGTATGCAGCACGAGGCGGCCCGGCTCACCTACCTCGTCCAGGACCTGATCACCCTCTCCCGGATCCAGGGCGCCGAGCCCATCCCCACCCCGGGCCCGGTGCTGATCGACGAGGCGGTGCACGAGGCCGTCGACCGCTGTAACACCACCGCGGCGGCCAAGGACATCACCCTGGTCTCCGGCGGCGTCGAGGGCCTGCGGATATGGGGCGACGACGAGCTTCTCGTCACCGCCCTGCGCAACCTCATCGACAACGCGGTCGCCTACAGCCCCGAGCACACCCGGGTCGTGGTCAGTGCCCGCGGCGCGGGTCCCAACACCGAATACGTCGAGATCAGCGTGAGCGACCAGGGCATCGGCATCCCCGAGAGCGCCCAGGAACGAATTTTCGAGCGGTTCTTCCGCGTCGACGCGGCCCGCTCGCGCGCGACCGGTGGCACGGGCCTCGGCCTGGCCATCGTCAAGCACGTGGCCGCCGCCCACAACGGGGCGGTCACGGTGTGGAGCAAGGAAGGCTCCGGCTCCACCTTCACCCTCCGCCTGCCCGCCTTCGGTGGCATGGCGGTGGCAGTACCAGCTACCACCACGATCCCCCTGGAGGCCGCGCAGTGACCCGCGTGCTTGTCGTCGAGGACGAGGAGTCGTTCTCCGACGCTCTGTCATACATGCTGCGCAAGGAGGGCTTCGAGGTGGCCGTGGCCACCACAGGGCCGGAGGCGCTGGAGACCTTCGACCGGAACGGCGCCGACCTGGTGCTGCTCGATCTGATGCTCCCCGGCCTGCCGGGAACGGAGGTCTGCCGCTCGCTCCGCCAGCGCTCCAACGTGCCCGTCATCATGCTCACCGCCAAGGACAGCGAGATCGACAAGGTGGTCGGGCTGGAGCTCGGCGCCGACGACTACGTCACCAAGCCCTTCTCCTCCAGGGAGCTGGTGGCCCGCATCCGCGCGGTGCTGCGCCGCCAGGGCGATGTGGAGGAGCTGGAGTCGGCGGTGCTGGCCGCCGGCCCGGTCCGGATGGACGTGGACCGCCACATCGTCGCCGTGCGGGGCGAGCCGGTGCAGCTGCCCCTGAAGGAGTTCGAGCTGCTGGAGGTGCTGCTGCGCAACGCCGGCCGGGTGCTCACCCGGGGCCAGCTCATCGACCGGGTCTGGGGCGCCGACTACGTGGGCGACACCAAGACGCTGGACGTGCACGTCAAGCGGCTACGGGCCAAGGTCGAGTCCGACCCGTCCAACCCTCGCTGCATCCTCACGGTCCGGGGCCTGGGCTACAAGTTCGACCCCGCGGAGGCCTGACCCCTCGCACGCGCCTCCGGACGGTCCGAGGGGCCGTACGGCATGCCCGCGCGCCTGTCCGGACCGTGTTTGGCGTGACCGGCTCCCGGGGGTTCGGATCTCCCGGGAGCCGTGGCCTCCCGTCGCGGTGAGGTCACCGGGAGCGGTCAGTGCCCGTGCCCGCCCTCGGCGGAGGCGGAGGCGGAGGGGGTGGGGGTCGGCGTGGGAGCCGCGGAGGCGCCGGGAACCTGCGGGTAGGCGGTGAACTCGCGGCTGCGGGTGATGACCGGGACGGTGATCTGCACGACCCCCGCGTTGGCGAACTGCAGCTGCACCGGGATGGACTCGCCGCCCCTGAGCGGCTTCTTCAGCCCCTCGATCAGGATCGTGGGCGTCGGCTTGCCGACGCTCACCCGCTGGTTCTGGGGGAGCGGTACGGGCGCGCTCACCTTCGCCGTGCCGAGGGCCGGGTCGACGCCGAGACCGACGAGCTGGTCGGGGGCGTTGGTGTTGACCAGGGACAGGTAGAGCGGCGTGGCCGTCCCGACCGGTAGCGTCCCGCCGGAGTCGGGGCCGAGGAAGAACGCCTGGGAGATGTCGATGCCCTTGGTCTTGACCGACAGGGCCTCGGTCGGAGCGTAGGGCTTGTTGGTGATCGCGTCGGATCCGGCGCCACAGCCGGCCAGAGTCAGGGCGGCTGCGAGGAACGCGGCGGCGGCGATCGCCCGGTGACGGCTGTTGCGGGTCACGGTGCGAGTTCTCCTTGTCACACATGAGGTAGGGCAAGGTCAACCCTATCGGCGACGTTTACCGGCTTCCGCCTCGCCCCGCCTGATCATTCGGAGGCGGGGAACGCAGGTCATAAGTGCTTTTTGCCCCCTTGATTCACACACTTGAGCACTTGTCAAGTCATAAGACGCGGCTTTGACCTGCAGTTATGGTGATTTCACTGTTCCGGGAGGCTGTGGATACGTGGTACTCTTGAGTACAGCGGAAGGGGTACTTGTCACATGACTTTCCAGGTCGGCGACACTGTCGTCTACCCCCACCATGGGGCTGCTCGGATCGAGGCGATCACGACCCGGACCATCAAAGGTGAGGAAAGGACCTACCTGGTTCTTAAGGTCGACAAGGGCGACCTTACCGTCCAGGTGCCGGCTGACAACGCCGAACTCGTGGGTGTTCGCGACGTAGTCGGACAAGAGGGCCTTGAGCGCGTTTTCGACGTGCTTCGAATGCCTCACACCGAAGAGCCCACGAACTGGTCCCGCCGCTACAAGGCGAACCTTGAGAAGTTGGCGTCCGGTGATGTCAACAAGGTCGCCGAGGTCGTTCGCGACCTGTGGCGACGAGACAGGGAACGCGGGCTTTCCGCGGGAGAGAAGCGAATGCTGGCCAAGGCCAGGCAGATCCTCGTCAGCGAGCTCGCGCTCGCGGAAAAGACCAACGAGGACAAGGCAGAGGCCCTACTGGACGAGGTTCTCAACTCCTGAACAGGACATTTCCACGGGTGGGCGTCGGAGTCGACGTCCACCCGTTCGCTTCTGGTCGCGAGCTCCATCTCGCCGGCCTGCACTGGCCCGGGGAGACCGGCCTGGCCGGGCACTCCGACGGCGACGCCGCGGCTCACGCGGCCTGTGACGCCCTGCTGTCAGCAGCCGGTCTCGGCGACCTCGGAGGCCTGTTCGGCACGTCCGATCCTCGCTGGGCCGGTGCCTCCGGTGCCGCCCTGCTGGAGGAGACCGCTCGCCAGGTGCGAGCCGCGGGCTTCGAGATCGGCAATGTGGCCGTCCAGGTGATCGGTAACCGGCCCAAGGTGGCACCCCGCCGCGTCGAGGCCGAGAAGGCCCTCAGCGCGGCCGTGGGCGCCCCCGTGAGCGTCAGCGCCACCACGACCGACGGGCTGGGCCTCACCGGCCGGGGTGAGGGCGTCGCGGCCATCGCGACCGCGATCGTGGTGAACCTCTAGCGGTTACCGGGCGTCTTCTCATGCGGAACGTCGAAACGTTCCGGCGGGCGGCGCGGAATGCCCGTCAATCCATATCGAGGCGGTGGCCCGTTTCCTGGCGCGGTACGGGCCACCCCTTTTTGGGATGATCTATGAATGCGCTGGGTAACTCCCTGATGACTGTGTCTCGTGACAGGGGGAGCCGGACATGATCGGATCGATCGTCTCCGCAATCATCATCGGCGCCATCATCGGCGCGCTGGCACGCCTCATCCTTCCAGGGCGCCAGAACCTGAGCATCGGCCTGACGCTTATCGTCGGCATCATCGCGGCACTTATCGGCACCGCCATCGCCGCGTCGGTCGGTCTGACCAACACGCCGGGGATCAATTGGTGGGAGCACCTCATCCAACTCGCGGTCGCCGTGATCGGAGTGCTCCTCGTCGTTCAGATGCAGGCGAGGAAGTCGCACTGACCGAATTTTTGCCGTCCGCAGGAATATCCATGACACGGGGGGTAGCCACCTCCCTGTGAGAGTGAAGGTCTCACCCTCACTGGGAGGTTGAAATGACTATTGAGTCCATTCTTGGAGCAATCGTCATCGGCGCTGTCATCGGTGCCATCGGTCGTCTGCTGCTTCCCGGTAGGCAGGCGATCGGATGGATCCTGACCATCGTCGTCGGCATTGTCGCGGCGCTCATCGGCACCGCCATCGCCCAGGTTCTCGGCGTCGCCACCACGGACGGGATCGACTGGATCGAACTCGTCATGCAGGTGGCCCTGGCCGCCGTCGGTGTCGGCCTGGTAGCCGGTCTCAAGCGCTCCAGGGTCTGACGAACAAGCCTCTAGCGGACAGCGGGGCGGACCACCCCGGTGACCTCGCCGAGGCTCAGCTGGCCCCCCTCCGGGCCGGAGGTGCTCGCGGTGACGCGCACGACGTCGCCGTCCTCCAGGAAGACCCGTTCGGTTCCGTCCGGCATACCGAGAGGGTCTCGGCCGTTCCAGGTCAGTTCGAGCAGCGTGCCGAACTGGCTTCTGGCCGATCCTGACACCGGCCCGGAGGTGAGCAGATCGCCGGTCCGCAGCGGGGCGCCGCTCACACCCGTGTGAGCGAATAGCTGCGGACCGGTCCAATACTGGGTGGCGAACGGCGGTTCCGACAGGAGCCGGCCGTTCAACTCGACCCGCAGGGTGAGGTTCAGGCCCCACTGCCGCCTGGCCAGCAGATAGGGCGGCGGAGGCGGGTCCTGGGCGGGCGGCACCACCCGGGCCGACTCCAGCGCCGTGAGCGGGACCACCCACGGAGAGATCGAGGTGGCGAACCGTCCGAGAAACGGCCCGAGCGGTGTGCTCTCCCAGGCGATGATGTCCTGGGCCCGCCAGCTGTTGACCACCACCACTCCGAAGACGTGGTCCTCGAACGCCTGGGTTCCCAGCACGTGCGGCGGGGTCGAGGGGACGCCGACCACGTAGCCGATCTCAGCGGAGAGATCCAGCTGAGTGGACGGCCCGAATACCGGGTCGGCTCCTCCCAGGCCCCGGAGCTGACCCGACGGGCGCACGACCGGGGTGCCGGAGACCACCACGCTCGACGCCCTGCCGTACTGCCCGATGGGCATCCGCGGCCAGTTGCGCGGCAGTGGGTCGCCGGGCGGCCGGAACATCCGGCCCAGGTTCGTCTCGTGCTCGATGGACGACTGGAAGCGGATCAGGTCCGCCACGTGGAACGGCAGGTGCATCAGCACCTCGACCATCGGGACGAGCGCGGGCATCACCGCCGGGCGGCATGACGGCTCGGTGAGTAGATGGATCAACCGCTCCCTGACCTCCTGCCAGATTCGCGGTCCCGCGGACAGAAACGCGTTGAGGGTGCCGGAGGCGAACCAGTGCGAGCCCTTCAGCACCCCGGTCTCCGCCAGCAGGCCCAGATCCAGTACCTGGTCGCTGATCGCCACGCCGACACGGGGGAACTCGCCGCGGCGCGAGAAGACCCCGAAGGGCAGGTTCCGCACCGGGAAGCCGCTGTCATCGGAGGCCTTCACCCAGCACTTCGTCACGCCGGCTTCGTTCCCCGGATCCGGTCAGGGGGGCATGCGGGCGTGGTCAAGCTTTCGCCCCTCACTCGCCGGGCGGGACCGGTGTGCTGCGCATCCGCCCGGAGGGAGGAGCCGCACCGCCGTCTTCCCGGCGTGCCTGGGCCTCCTCCCCGGCCTCGGCGGCCTCGGCACCGTGCGCGGGGTCGGGCGAGCCGCCCGCTCTCCTGCCCGTGGCATCCGCCTTCGCCGTCCCGCCGGGCGTGACGTTCGCCGCCCGGCCCTGCATGGCGAGGATCGGCTGGGTGTCGGCGTCGCGCTCGCTCACCTCGTCCGTGCCGCGCCGAGCCGTGCCGGGTGGGCCGGCCTCGGCCGTATCGGCTTCACCGGTCCGGGCCTCCCGCTCCAGGGGGAGGCCGGCGCCGGTGTCCCAGGTCTCCACCCGCTCGCTGACCCTGCCCTCGTCTCCCTGCTCCTCCTCGGTCGTCCGCGGGCCGGGACGGGGCGGGTGGACGAGCAGATCGCCCTGGCGGGGCCGGACCAGGTCACCCCAGCGCATCGGCTTTCCCTGCCGGAGGGCCGCGGCCTTCCGCGGCGGGGGACCCTGCGGGACGTCGGTGACCTCGGGGGTCTCCGGAGCCGCGGTGGGACCGACCACAGGCTCACCCGTCGGGAGGTCGTGGTAGGGGACCGTCTCCAGCGGAGGGGCGGCGTGCGGATCGAGCATGATCTCGGCCGCGGGGTGGTGCACCAGTTGTCCGGGATGGCCAGGCCCCTGCCGGCGCTCCTCGCGGTCCGGCGCGCCCGGGTACTCCGAGGTCGGCCGGCCCGCCTCGGGGAACGGCACGATGTCGTGCTCGGCGGCGATCCGGCCGGCCAGGGTCGCGTCGGTCGCGGCACGCCTGGCGGCGGCGTGCCTGATCAGCAGGAGCCAGAGCCAGAGGGCCAGGATCAGCATCACCCAGGGGGCGACGGCGACCACGACGGCCGCCCGTTGCTCGTCCACCGCCATCCGCATGGCGGTGGCCACCTCGGCGGCGGCCGCGCCGGCGAACAGCAGCGTCAGGACCACCCCCGCCTGCAGCCGTACCGGCCACCGGCCGCCCCTCAGCAGCAGCACGCCGATCATCGCGACGACGAGCAGCGCGTCGAAGGCGGCGGGATAGAGATACGCGAGGCCGGCGGGCGCCCTGCCCGCCAGGGCGAGGGCGCGCAGGTCCTCGAAGGAGAGCACGCAGGCCGCGGCGGTGAGGGCGGCCACGCCGACTCCGGCGACGGCGATCCCGGTACGGCGCAGGGCGAGGGCTGTCCTGCTCGGTTCGGCGGCGGTCAGGGGCGGTGACGGGCGGGAGAGCGAGTCTGCCGCCGCGGGGGATTTGGCGTCCATGGCTCTTCGAGCCTACAGAATCGACACTCGGCATGATCGTCCGTATCGCTTCCGGGTATGTCTTCCACCCGGTGCTCTTTCACGGGCCGACTGGGGGACATTCGCTACTAATGGTCAGAAAATCCTCTAGTGGGTGTCTTCAACGTCCCGCAACCTGGCTTGTGAGGGGAGGTGAGGCATTAGCCTTGCCCTCGTGAGCCTGCAGCTATACGACACCAGCGTACGCACCGTCCGCGAATTCGTCCCGGTCGAACCCGGCCGGGCCTCGATCTACCTGTGTGGTGCCACCGTGCAGGCTCCCCCGCACATCGGGCACATCCGCTCGGGCGTCAACTTCGACGTGCTCCGCCGCTGGATGATCAGGTCGGGCTACGAGGTGACCTTCTGCCGCAACGTCACCGACATCGATGACAAGATCATCAGAGTCGCGGCGGCGGAGAACGTGCCGTGGTTCGCCGTCGCCGAGCGTAACCAGAGGGCCTTCACCTGGGCCTACGAGGTGCTGGGCTGCCTGCCTCCGACCGTCGAGCCACGGGCCACCGGCCATGTGCCCGAGATGATCGAGCTGATGGACCGGCTGATCGCCGCCGGCCACGCCTATGCCTCCGGTGGCGACGTCTACTTCGACGTCATGTCCTACGCCGACCGGTACGGGTCGCTCTCCAACCAGAAGCTTCAGAACATGCGGGCCGCGGGTGACACCGAGAGCGACTCCTGCAAGCGCGACCCGCGCGACTTCGCGCTCTGGAAGGGCGAGAAGCCCGGCGAGCCGACCTGGCCGACCCCGTGGGGCCGAGGCCGCCCCGGCTGGCACCTGGAGTGCTCGGCCATGGCGACGAAGTATCTCGGCTCGACCTTCGACATCCACGGTGGTGGCGTCGACCTGATCTTCCCGCACCACGAGAACGAGCTGACCCAGTCCCAGGCGGCCGGTGACGGCTTCGCCCGCTACTGGATGCACAACGGCATGCTCAAGATCGGCGCGGAGAAGATGAGCAAGTCGCTCGGTAACTCCCTGCTGATCCCCGAGGTCACCAAGAAGGTCCGCCCGGTCGAGCTCCGCTACTACCTGGCGGCCCCGCACTACCGTTCCTCGATCGAATACTCCGAGGAGGCGCTCTTCGAGGCCGCCACGGCCTACCAGCGCATCGAGGGCTTCGTCACCCGCGCGGCCGAGGTCATCCATGACGTCGACGCGCACGCGCCGCTCCCGGTGGCCTTCTCCGAGGCTCTCGACGACGACCTGGGCACCCCCCAGGCGCTCGCCGTGGTGCACGAGGTGGTCCGCGAGGGCAACGTCGCGCTGGCCCAGGGCAACAAGGAGCAGGTCGCCAGGCTGCTCGCCGAGACGCAGAACATGCTCGACGTCCTCGGCCTCGACCCGCGCTCGGAGCAGTGGCGCTCCACGGGCGGCGAGACCGGCATGCGGGCGACCGTCGACGCGCTGGTCGCCGTCGCCCTGGAGCAACGGCAGGCGGCGCGGGCACGCAGGGACTTCGCGGCGGCCGACGGCATCCGTGACCAGCTTTCCCGCGCCGGGATCCATGTCGAGGACACCCCCCAGGGCCCTCGCTGGGAACTCTCGCGGTAAAACCAGGCCGTACGCTATAGACCATGGCTGGTGGGGGTAAAGGGTCCGGGCGACCCGCGAAGAAGAAGAGTCCGACCAAGGGCACCGGCGGCAACGTCCGCCGAGGCCTGGAGGGCAGGGGGGCCACCCCGCCGGCGCACATGCGGCACTGGCACAAGGACAAGGCACGCGCCGAGCGGATCGAGCGCGAGGAGAAGACCGGCAGGTCCGCCTCCCCGCGCACCTCGGCTCGTCCGAGACGGAGCGACGACGCGCCCGAGCACATCGGCGGGCGCAACCCCGTGGTCGAGGCGCTGCGGGCCGGAGTCCCGGCCAGCACGCTCTACGTGGCCCTGCGCATCGACAACGACGACCGCGTCAAGGAGGCGGTCCGCATCGCCGCCGATCGTGGCATCGCGATGCTGGAGGTCGGGCGGGAGAAGCTGGACCGACTCACCGAGGGGGGGATCCACCAGGGCATCGCCCTGCAGATCCCGGCGTACGACTACGCCCACCCCGACGATCTCGTCCGCATCGCCCAGGACGCCGCGGAGGTGCCGCTGATCGTCGCCCTCGACGGTGTCACCGACCCTCGCAACCTGGGGGCCATCGCCCGCTCGGCCACCGCCTTCGGCGCCCACGGCCTGGTCGTCCCCTCCCGTCGTTCGGCCGGGGTCACCGGTGGTGCCTGGAAGACCTCGGCGGGCACGCTGGCCACCCTGACGGTCGCCCGTGCCGCCAATCTCACCGCCACCCTGCGGGAGTACCGTGAGGCGGGCCTGTTCGTGATCGGTCTGGACGGCGAGGGCAAGGTCGACATCGGCGAGGCCAACCTCCTCGACGGCCCGCTGGTCGTCGTCGTGGGCTCGGAGGGCAAGGGTCTGTCCCGCCTGGTCCGCGAGTCCTGCGACCTGGTCGTCCGCATCCCGATGCAGGCCGCGGCCGAGTCCCTCAACGCGGGTGTCGCCGCCGGTATCGCCCTTTACGAGGTCGCCCGCAAGCGTCGTTCCTAACGGTTCGCACTCGTCGCGGCATACCTCGGTGACGTGTGAGGCGCGAGCCGACTACAATCGTCTGGCGACCATGCCGACGTAGCTCAATCGGCAGAGCGACAGTCTTGTAAACTGTAGGTCAGGGGTTCGATTCCCCTCGTCGGCTCGCAACAGAGGGCCAGGTCAACCGGCATCCGGTGACCTGGCCCTTTGATCGTTAAGCGGGCTTTTTGCTTTTTCGTGCCACCCGCGTGCCACTGGCCTTCTTCGTGGCCGTCTTGCGTGCCACCTTGAGTGCCTTGCCCAGAGCCTCCGCGATGGCCTTGTCACGGTCCTGGCTGGCGTGCTGGTAGATCAGCGCCGCCCGCGTCAAGGCGGCGGCGCGGCGCGCCGCCGCACGGCCCTCCACCCGCCCGCCGTCCGGGCGTGCGGTGTGGGCGCCGGTCCCGAACGGCGGCGGAATCGGGCCGCCCACCGCACCGCCCGCGCACCGCAACCAACCAACCCGCCGCGCCGAGGCCGCACCGCCGTCTAGAGCACTATGGCTATCTGCGGTGGAAGATACAGGCCATCTGCGTAACAGCATCCGCGAACACGCTCTCCGACATGTGGCTGAGTGTCCATCCCTCGCGTTCAATGCCCTCGATCAGATCGGCTGCCTCTGGCGTTGAACAGGCCAGCGAACCGCGGTACTTGATCCGAAGGCGAGACACGAAGACCATGCGTCCCTCTTGATACGCCTGTCGAGCCTGCTCAATGGTCTCGGGAATTTCCTGTTCCTCATTCTTGGATCTAAAAAAGCTCATGACCGTTCGACTCCTTCATGAGAGCTTCTGTCGAGGTCGCTAAGGAAGGCAACGATCTTTTATCCGAACGGGTTCCGCCGAAGGATAAAGACCAAGCCTCCGGCGGGGGCACTCCGGCTCCGGGATGATCAACAGAGGCAAGAAGCGGGTTCGTAGGTGGCGGGGAGGCGTGTGCGCCCGCACAGGGTTCTCAGGCCGTGCCACTCGCGTGCGAGTAAGGTCGGGGAACAAGGTGGAATCATGGGGGCTCACGGACAGGAAAAGACCGCCTCTCACCTACACCACAGCGGTTCAGGGAACCGCGTACCGAAATCTTCCAACCTGGCTGCGGGATATGGCGACGCGACGACGTTTCACCGAGGCAGCTGTGACACGATGCTTCCTGTGCATGACTGGCCGTACGATGCAGGACAGTTGATTCCGTCTCCGCGGTTGGTCGCTGCCTGGTATGAACTGGAAATCTTGCCTACCGAGCGTGTCCCCATGTGGGCCGCTCATTGGCTCGTCCAGGACATGGATGGCGAGACGTTGCGCATTCTCGCGGGGCTTGACGGACGTGATCCGCACGAGGTGCGCGATGTGCTGGTCGAGGCTCTCGCGGATACGGACACCGCGATACCTTCCAGGTCCGACGCCGTGAAAACTGTTTATGTCGACATGGCGCGGTTGTGCCTCGCAGGCGACGGTGGTGAACATTGGCTGGTCTCGGTGATCGAACGACTCATGATCACTTGGAATTATCCCGATGAGATGCTCACACCACCACTTGGCGCTCTATACGGGCTGGATGACGAATGGGGAGAAGGCTGGGGACGCACTGAACCGCAGTTGATCGCCGTCGTCCGAGCCGCTTGCGCCGAGCAGCTGGCCCTCGTCGAACCTTGACCGGGAGGGCCCTGGTTGCAATCCAACGTCGTTCACTCCCGTTCCAGATCAGAGCTGCTAATGCGGTTTGGGTTGAGCGTCATGCCGTGCCCGTTGCGTGCCCGTCAGGAGGGTGAGCAAGGGGAAATCACGGAGACTCACGGACACGGCGAGACCACCCCTGACCTGGAAAGCAGCAGGTCGGAGGGGCGCGTACCGAGATCTTGTGAACTGTAGGTCAGGGGTTCGATTCCCCTCGTCGGCCCGCAGCGAAGGGCCAGGTCACCGGTATCCGGCGACCTGGCCCTTTGGTCTTTCGTGCACACGTGTACCGCAGTCCGAGAACAGTGATCGGCGGCCTCGGAGGACATTCGGTGGATCACCACCACACGCGGCACTCCGTCACGTGGCAGGCGTGATCATCGACGATCGGGGCCGCGCTCTCCTCACCCAGCGCAGAGACAACCACCACTGGGAAGCACCCGGGCGGAGTCCTGGAACGTGACGAGGACATCACCACCGGCCTGCTCCGAGAGATCCACGAGGAGACCGGCCTGCACGTCGAGTCCGTCACCCTGACCGGCGTCTACAAGAACATGACCCACGGCATCGCCGCCCTGGTCTTCCGCTGCAAGGTCATCGGCGGCCACCCCGCCGAGACCGACGAGGCCCGCGCGTTCCGCTGGGTCACCGCGGACCAGGTCCGGGAACTCGCCTCCGGGGCATTCGCCATCCGCGTCCTGGACGCCATGCACCACCACCAGGCGCCGGCCATCCGCCACCACGACGGCACTCATACCGGCGGCCTGCCGCCGCCCAAGCATTACGCGGCACTTCGGGCATATCCCCTTGCGTCGGCTCGTGTTGGGTGCGCTGCCGGCCTGATGTGTGTTCGGAGGAGCCGGGCGACGGAGACACGGCCTGTCAAAGGCTTGCTCTCTGTGTCACCGAGTGACTACTCTGGGTAAAAAGATCTTGAGGGCCTCCGTGCCGGTCGCCGGCATCCTGCGGGCCCACCCGTTGGACACTCGGCGAGATGTTCGGTTCGCCGGTGAAGGGGGCTGGGCGGTGACCGGAAGGCTTCGACGTGTGATCGCTGTGTTCCTGATGGTGGGGGGCGTGGCGTTGACGGTGGGGCCGGGGGCTTCGGGAGTGTCCGGCGCGGTCCCGGAGCCGGACTTCTCGCTGACGGTGAGTCCGCCACGACTGGTCGTCGCCCCGGAGGAGATCGACGAGCCTCAGTCGTTCCAGGTGGCCAACGGGGGACGGGCGCCCGTCGACGTGGTCGTCGACAGGGTGGGCTTCGCCATGGACGAGTCCGGGAAGGTGTTCTTCGAGCGTGACGCACCCCGCTCGGCCGCCGGCTGGCTCAAGGTCAGGCCGGCGAGCTTCCGTCTCGCCCCCGGTGCGGAGCGGGGCGTCACCGTACTGATCGACCCTCCGTCGGAGCCCGAGCACGGCGAGCACCAGGTGGCCCTGCTCTTCGTGGCCCCGGCAGGGGCCGGTGGGGGCAACATCAAGCTGAACCGGGCGATCGGAACACCGATCTACATCACGGTTCCGGGGCCGATCAACACGTCCGTGCGCGTTGGTGACCTGCGCACCTCCGGCGCCTTCTCGGCGGGCGGCCCCGTCGACTTCACCGCCACCGTCGACAATCTCGGGACCGTTCACCGCGACTTCCTCGGCCCCCGCGCGCTGAAGGTGGAGGTCAACGGGTACGAGGTGCCGTTTCCCGACTTCACCCTGCTCAGGGGAGACAGCAGGGATGTCGCCGTCAGATGGGCGGATCCGCCGTTCATGTGCCTCTGTCGCGCGACGGTGTCGGTCTCCGGGAGCGGCGGGACATCCCGGCGGAGCGCGACCTTCGTCATCCTCCCCCTGCGCCTCTTCGGGGCGCTGATCGTGGTGGCGCTCGCGCTGTACGTCATCGCCTGGCTGCCGCGCCGCCGTCGGGTTCAGGCGCTCGGGGCGGACCGGGCCCCGGGCGGGCGTGCCGACCGTGATCGAGACGACCTCGACCGGACCGGGAGCGAGGTTTGAGGGTGCGGTGCGTCTCCGGTGTCACGGGCCGGTCGGGCGGCGGGTTTCCTCTCGATGGTGGGCGAACCAATTGTTTCTCTCCGAATTCAGCCTTCGCCGGGAGTAGGTCGGGGAGGCAACCCTGTGGATTTGCTCCGCACGGGCGGCCCTTCATCACATACTGAGACGCTAGATAAGCGGAAAGTAACCGACGAGGGGCGCGGCGGTGGCGGTAACGACTCTTCAGCGAGTCCGCACGGGGCGGGGCGGCTGCGATATCACCAGGGAGGAGGCGATCCGGTCCGACGTCGACGTCACCGTGATCGTCCCCCTGCACAACTGTCGGCCCTATCTCGACAGGTGCCTGACCTCGCTGCTGATCCAGCGGGTCGCCCTGGAGGTGGTGGTCGTCGACGACGGTTCCACCGACGGCGGTGCCGCGCTGCTCGACCTGTACGCCTCCTGTCACCGCGGGGTGATCCGCGTCGTCCGGCAGGAGGCGTCCGGCGGCGCGGGGCGCCCGCGCAACGTCGGCCTCTCCCACGCGCGCGGCAGGTACGTCTTCTTCTGCGACGCGGACGACTACCTCGGCCCCCAGGCGCTGGAGCGGATGCTCGCGATGGCCGACCGCAACGGCTCGGACATCGTGCTCGGGAAGATCGTCGGTCATGACCGCAAGGTGCCGATCTCGATGTTCAGGGAGAACGCCGAGCGGGTGCCGCTCGGTGACAGCGCGGTCTACAACAGCCTGAGCTGCTTCAAGCTGTTCCGCAGGGAGATGCTGGAGCGGCACGCCATCCGCTTCGACGAGACGCTTCTGGTCGGCGAGGACGTCGTCTTCACCACCCACGCCTACTGCCACGCGAACGTGATCTCGGTCGTCGCCGACTACGACTGCTACCACCTGGTCGCCCGGCCCGACGGCACCAGCATCATGCAGCGGCAGGGGAGCCGCGACCCGGTGTCCTGGCTGCGGATGATCAGGCGGCCGATCGAGTTGATGCTCGCTCACGTACGGCCGGGAGACCTTCGCGACCACCTCCTGCGGCGGCACTTCCGGATGGACGCCTTCGGCAACCTCGGCAGGCCCTTCCTGGACGCCGGAGAGGTCGAGCGCAAGGAGATCGCCGCCGAGGTGGCCGACATGTGCGAGCGGTGGCTGACCGACGGGGTCCGCGACCGGCTCCCCGCGATCGACCGGAGCAGGATCGCCGCGCTGGAGGACATCGACCGCCTGGTGCGGCTGGCGCACATCGAGTCGGCCTCGGTCCGCAGGGAGCTCACCGCGCTCCGCTGGGAACGGGAGGGAAGGCTGGCGATCTCCGGCAAGGTGGCACTGAGCACGCTGGAGCGGTACGACCGCCCGGAGATCGTCGGCGGCGACCTCGCCCTGGTGCTGCGACGCCGGCACGCGGGCACCGGCCCCTGCGACGAGGTCGTGGTCCCGGCGACGGGCGACTGTGCGGAGTTCACCGGGGTCGTCGACGTCACCGCCCTGTCCTCCGGCATCTGGGACGTTCACGTGGCCGTCGCCTTCGAGGGTGTTCCCCGGCTCGCACGTCTGGGCTTCGACCGGGACGGACTGACCGCGCTTCCGGTGCCGCCCGCGCCGCGAGTGGTCGGTGACGTCGTCGCCCTGCCGTACTTCACCCGCCCCTACGGCAACCTCAGTCTTGACATCGGCGGCCACGTGGTCGCGGTGCCGGGCAGCGCGAGGCTGGTGCGCGCCCGCTGGGCGGCGGGACACCGGCTGGTGCTGCACGGTGAGGTCACCGTGGGCACCGCCGCTCCGGCGGCGGACGCGGTGCGTTACCTGGTCTGGCGGGAGCGCGAGTCGAGCCGGGAGCGGCGTGAGCCGGTCACGGTCGGGGAGGACGGCACGTTCACGGCCTGGCAGGCGATGGGCCGGCTGGGGCCCGGCACCTGGGACGCCTACCTGGAGATGGACCTGGGCGGGCCTCCCGCGCGCTTCAGGATCGAGGCGGTGCCCGAGATGATCGAGCAGCCGCGTACCTGGTGGCGTGGCGCGACCCGATGGAGCGTCAGGCCCTACGCCACGGCGGGCAAGGGGCGGCTCAGCACCGTGGTCCGCACCCTCGGCCCCCGGACCTTCGTCAGACGCATCGTGTGTTGACGGCACCCGGGACCGCCGCGAGCCCGGTGGCATGCGGAAGTCACCAGACCTTCGTCGGGCGTTAATGCCAGTATCTTGCAACTACAAGCCCATGGCCTAAAGTGGAGTCAAATCCGCACTTCGGAGGCTTGTCGTGCACGTACCCGATGGCTTTTTCAACGCGGCGGTGTCGTTGTCGGCGGGGGTGGTCGCGGCTGCGGGCGTGGCCGTCTGCCTGCGCGGTGCCCGCCGTGAACTCGACGACCGCACCGCCCCCATGGCGGGCCTGGTCGCCGCCTTCGTGTTCGCCGTCCAGATGCTCAACTTCCCGGTCGCCGCGGGCACGAGCGGCCACCTCCTTGGCGGTGCGCTCGCCGCGATACTCGTCGGCCCGTACACGGCGGTGTTGTGCGTGGCGGTGGTCCTCCTGGTACAGGGGTTCTTCTTCGCCGACGGCGGCCTGACCGCGCTGGGCGTCAACATCACGCTGATGGGCGTCGTCGCCGTACTGGTCGGATGGGGCGTCTTCCGCCTGATCACCCGGAGCGTGCGGGGCCGGGGAGCCGTGGTGGCGGCCTCGTTCGTCGCGGCGCTGGTCTCGGTGCCCGCCACGGCGCTGGCTTTCACCCTGCTGTTCTGGATCGGTGGCACCGCGCCCATCGAGATCGGCACGGTCGCCGCGGCCATGGGCGGCGTGCACCTGCTCATCGGCATCGGGGAGGGCCTGATCACCGCGGTCACCGTCAGCACCGTCCTGGCGATCCGGCCCGACCTGGTGTACGGCGCCAGGGAGCTCGCCGCGCCGCTGGTCCTGCGCGGCGCGAGCGGCGACGTGACAGTCACCTCGGAGTCTCCGGCGCCCCCGGCGCCGGTCGCCGCGCGCCGTCCCGGCTGGTTCCTGCCCGCCGGTATCGCGGTGGCGGCGCTGCTGGCGGGCGTGGTCAGCTTCTACGCCTCCTCCTCGCCCGACGGTCTGGAGCGCGTCGCCGAGGACAAGGGTTTCAGCGGGCAGGCGGCCGACCACTCGCTGGGTGAGCAGCCGCTCGCCGACTACGGGGACGTGGGCGGCATCCCGGTGGGGGTGGCCGGTCTGATCGGCGTCGGGGTGACCCTCGCCGTCGGCGGCGGGTTGTTCTTCACGGTGCGCCGCCGTGACGAGGGCTCCGGGCGCGGCGAGGACAGCGACAGGAAGGCCTCCGTCTAGTGGGGGCGGGGCACCACCATCGGCTTCACCGGCCGGGCGACACGCTCGTGCACCGGCTGCCCCCCCAGTGCAAGCTGGTGGCGGTGGCCGGGTTCGCCCTGGTGGTGGTCGCGACCCCGCGCGAGTGGTTCTGGGCCTTCGGCCTGTACGCCGTGCTCCTGGCCGCCGTCGCGGCGGCCGCGCGCGTTCCGGCGGGGTTCCTGCTGCGGCGGATGGTGGTCGAGGTGCCGTTCGTGCTGTTCGCGCTGGCCATTCCGTTCATCGGGTTCGGCGAGCGGGTGACGTTCATGGGACTCTCGCTCAGCGTCGCCGGTCTGTGGGCCGCCTGGAACATCCTGGCCAAGGCGACCCTGGGCGTGGTCGCGAGCGTGCTGCTCGCGGCCACCACCGAGCCGCGGCTGATACTGCTGGGCGCCCAGCGTCTGAGGCTGCCGCCGATGCTGGTGCAGATCGCCATGTTCATGCTCCGCTACCTGGACGTGATCCTGGGGGAGATGCGCCGGATGCGGGTGGCACGGGAGTCACGCGGGTTCGTGGCCAGGGACGTGCGGCACATCCCGGTGATCGCCAGATCGGCGGGGGCGCTGTTCATCCGCTCCTACGAGCGGGGTGAGCGGGTGCACCTGGCCATGCTCAGCCGGGGCTACACCGGCTCGATGCCGGTCATCCAGGACCTGTCCGTCGCGTCGCGGCAGTGGCTCGTCGCCGGTATGTTGCCAGGTGCGGCGCTTGCCGTGCTGCTCGGGAGCTGGGGGATCGCATGACCGCGCCGCCTTCGTTGGAGGTGAGCCGCCTGGCGTACGCCTACCCGGACGGTACGCAGGCGCTGTTCGGCGTGGACTTCCGCGTGGAGCGCGGTGAGCGGGTCGCGCTGCTCGGGCCGAACGGCGCGGGCAAGACCACGCTGGTGATGCACCTCAACGGCATCCTGACCGCCGGCCACGGCACGGTGGCCGTGGCGGGGCTGCCGGTCGGGAAGAGATCGCTCAAGGAGATCCGCAGGCGGGTCGGGCTGGTCTTCCAGGACCCCGACGACCAGCTCTTCATGCCGAGCGTCCGCGAGGACGTGGCCTTCGGCCCGGCCAACCTGGGCATCACGGGCGAAGAGCTGGAGCGCCGGGTCAAGGACGCGCTGGAGCGCGTGGGCATGCTGGAGACGATCGACCGGCCGCCGCACCACCTGTCCTTCGGCCAGCGCCGCCGGGTCGCGGTGGCGACGGTGCTGGCCATGGAGCCGGAGATCCTGGTGCTCGACGAGCCGTCGTCCAACCTGGACCCGGCCTCCAGGCGAGAGCTCGCCGAGATCCTCAGGGGTCTCGACGTGACGGTCCTGATGGTCACCCACGACCTGCCCTACGCGCTGGAGCTGTGCGAGCGCTCGCTCATTCTCTCCGGGGGCGTCATCGCCGCGGACGGGCCGACCCGTAGGATCCTCGCCGATGCCGACCTGCTCGCCGCCCACCGGCTCGAACTGCCCTACGGTTTCGCGGCCTCGTGACTCCGGAGCGTCCAGGCTGCGATTCCCTGTGAAGAGTCGCGCACGACCTCGTGTGCTGTGGCGGCGAAGTAAAGTGGGTCTGCCCTGGGCGCGAGGAGGACTGATGAAGCTACGGCTGGCTCGCCGCGCGGTCGGCGACGCCGTGGTGGTGGCTGTCGAGGGCGAACTCGACCTGTTCACCGCTCCCTTCCTGCGAGACGAGGTCCGTGACGCGATCAAGCTGGACGGTTCGCGACTGGTTCTCGACCTCACCGACCTGTCCTTCATGGACTCCAGCGGGTTGTCGGTGCTGATCGAGGCGTGGCGGCTGGCCACGAGCGGTGGCGGCGGGGTCTGCCTGGCCGCCCCCCAGGCGCCGGTGGCCCGGATCCTCCGTACGACGGGGCTCGATCGGCGGATCAAGGTCTATCCCGACGTGAATACCGCCGTTGGAGAGATCTAGGCTCCATCGGGGTGGGCAAGGAGCCCAGGCGGGCAGGACCTGGCATCGGAGAGATTTAACCCACCCCGAGTAGAACTTCATTCGGTCCGCGGGTTAAAGTCCGCTCATGGACTTGAACGGAGCAGCAGCAATCATCTCGGGCGGTGCCAGCGGCCTCGGCGAGGCCACGGCCCGCGACCTCGCCGCGCACGGTGCCACCGTCGTCATCGCCGACCTCAACGAGGAGCGCGGCAAGCCCCTTGCCGACGAGCTCGGCGGCGTCTTCGTCAAGACCGACGTGTCGGACGAGGCGCAGGTGCAGGCGGCCGTGGACGCGGCCGTGGCGACCGGCAAGCCGCTGCGTGTCGTGGTGAACAGCGCGGGCATCGGCTGGGCCAGCCGGACCGTGGGTCGCGACGGCTCGCCCCATGACCTGGCCTCCTACCGCAAGGTCGTCGAGGTCAACCTGATCGGCACCTTCAACCTCATGCGCATCGGTGCCGCGGCGATCGCGAAGACGGAGCCGGTCGACGCGGACGGCCAGCGTGGAGTGGTGATCAACACCGCCTCGGTGGCGGCGCTGGAGGGGCAGACCGGCCAGGTCGCCTACTCGGCGTCCAAGGGTGGCATCGTCGGCATGACCCTCCCGGCCGCGCGCGACCTCGGCGCCATCGGCGTGCGCGTCAACACCATCTGCCCGGGCATCATCGACACCCCGATCTACGGCTTCTCGCCCAACGCCGATGAGTTCAAGGCCAAGCTCGTGGCCCCGGTGGTCTTCCCCAAGCGCATGGGACTGGCCTCGGAGTTCGCGCACCTGGTCCGCTCGCTGATCGAGAACGACTACATGAACGCCGAGACGATCCGTTTCGACGGCGGCATCCGCTTCCAGCCCAAGTAGGAGTCATCCGGTGTCTGACGAGGTTCTGGTCGAAGTGAACGACGGCGTAGCCGTCATCACGATCAACCGGCCCAAGGCCAGGAACGCCATCAACGGCACGGTCGCCAGGGGCGTCGCCGCCGCGCTGGACGAGTTGGAGGAGCGCAAGGACGTTGCCGCCTACGTCCTTACCGGCGCCGGTGGCACGTTCTGCTCGGGTATGGACCTGAAAGGTTTCCTGAGCGGAGACTTCCCGGTCGTGGAGGGCAGGGGATTCGGCGGGGTGGCCGAGACGCCGCCGAAGAAGCCGCTCATCGCCGCCGTCGAGGGTTACGCCCTGGCCGGAGGCTGCGAGCTGGCGCTGGCCTGCGACATCATCATCGCCTCCGAGGAGGCCAAGTTCGGGCTGCCCGAGCCCAAGCGGGGTCTGGTCGCGGGGGCGGGGGGCGTGATGCGGCTGCCGCGCCGCATTCCGTACCACATCGCCATGGAGATCGCCCTGACCGGCGACCACTTCCCGGCCTCCCGGCTGTACGAGGTCGGCCTGGTCAACCACATCACACCGGTGGGGGAGGCGCTGGCCAAGGCCGTCGAGCTCGCCAGGAGGATCGCGGCCAACGCCCCGATGGCGCTCGCCGCGACCAAGCGCGTGATCGTCGAGTCCGCGGACTGGAGCCTCGACGAGATGTTCAAGAAGCAGGGCGAGATCATCAACCCGGTGTTCGGTTCCAAGGACGCCATGGAGGGCGCGGCGGCCTTCGCCGAGAAGCGCGCCCCCCAGTGGAAGGGTGAGTAGACCCCCTTCGGATTCCGGAGGGGATTCGCGGGCCGGGTGTGATCGGTGGATCACACCCGGCGCGTTCATGGCCGGGAGTGCGTACGGTAAAGGTGTGGGCAAGTGCGGCGGGGGCACTTGACATCCACGACGCCGCTCCAAGGCCAGGAGAGTGAATGAACGACTACGCGACCGGGATGACCCCCACCGGCCGATCCTCCGGCGACCTCCTGAAGCGAAGGGCGGGAAACCTGGCGGCGGGTGCGCTGGGCGCCGCGATCATCAACGTCCTCCTGGTCGGCGTCATGTGGGTGGTCGAGATCGTCGACTACGTGTTGCCCGGTGAGGGGGCGCTCGACGGCTACGGAATCCAGTCCTGGGTCCCGGAGAGTCTGGGCGGCATCCTCCTCGCCCCCTTCCTGCACGGCGGCTTCGGCCACCTGATGGCCAACTCGCTGCCCCTGCTGATTCTCGGCTTCCTCGCCGCGCTGCGGGGGATCGGCCGCTTCCTGGCCGCCAGCCTGATCATCGTCCTGGTCAGCGGCCTGGGCATCTGGTTCGTCAACGAGCCGAGGGTCCTCACGGTCGGTGCCAGCGGCCTGGTCTTCGGCTACTTCGGCTTCGTCGTCGCCCGAGGCCTGTTCGACCGCCGCGCCCTCGACATCGTGATCGGCATCGGCGTGGCGATCACCTATTACTCGATCATCTGGGGGGTGCTCCCCGGAGAGCAGGGCATCTCCTGGCAGGGGCACCTGTTCGGCCTGATCGGTGGGGTCATCGCGGCCTGGGTGCTGCGCCGCAAGCGCCGGCGGGATGTCTCTCCCGCCTACTGAGTCTCCGAACTCCCTCGCCCCGGTGCCGTCCCCTCTGCCCGTCGAGGTCCCGCCGTACGCCGTTCTTCGCGCCGTGGTTTGTGACCATCCGGCTGGCTCTTGGAGTTTCGTCCAGGGATAGGCGCTGTGCGGGGCTGTAAGGGCCGCGTAGGGCCTTTGTAGCTCTGCGGGAATATTCGGGGGTCGGATGGTGGTGTGCGCGCTCCAGGGGCGAATAGCGGCGATCTGGAGCGCAGTCGGTTAAGAGGGTCGACATTCACCAGCTATGGCCGCATCGATGGATTTAAGTAACAATATGACCAAATTTCATGTGTGACCCTGCCTGGCTGCGTGCCCGTACATGTTCTCCAGGGCCATCCGCTGCCGGGCGCGACCCTCGAAAGGTGGCCGCGGGTGAACCTGGGATCCCTGGAACGCGCGATCATGGACGTGCTGTGGGGCTGCAAGCAACCACTGCTGGTCCGCCAGGTGCAGGACATGCTGAACCAGGACGCGGAACGGAGCCTGGCCTACACCACGGTGCAGACCGTCGCCGAGCGTCTCGTCAGAAAGGGCCTGCTGGAGAGGGCACCCGTGCGCAACGCCTTCCGCTACACCGCCAGCCGCTCCCGGGACGAGCACGTGGCGGGGGTGATGCTCGCGGCCCTGGCGGGCAGCCCGGACCGGGCCCCCGTGCTCTCGCGGTTCGCGGAGGGAGTGGATCCGGACGACGCCCTGCGCCTGCTACACGAGCTGGCCCGGCGCGCGGGGGAGCAGGCGTTCACTCCGGGCGCGGGCGGGTCTTCGAGCGCCCTGCCCTAGCCGCGCGGGAACGGAGGTCTCACCGGACGAATCCCGGCGGTGCCCGCCGCCATCTGGCTCGGCACCGCCGGGGAGCGGGACTACAGGCGCTCGACCACGTAGTCGACGCAGGTGGTCAGGGCCTCGATGTCGTCGGGGTCGATGGCCGGGAACATCGCGACGCGCAACTGGTTGCGACCGAGCTTGCGGTAGGGCTCGGTGTCGACGATGCCGTTGGCGCGCAGGACCTTGGCGATCGCGGAGGCGTCGATCTCATCGGAGAAGTCGATCGTGCCGACCACGTTGGAGCGGAACTCCGGACCCGCGAACGGGGTGGTGTAGGAGGTCTTCTCCGCCCAGGTGTAGAGACGCCGGGCCGACTCGGCGGTGCGAGCGGTCGTCCAGGCCAGGCCGCCGTTGCCGTTCATCCACTCGATCTGCTCGGCGAGCAGGAAGAGCGTGGCGACCGCGGGGGTGTTGTACGTCTGGTCCTTGGAGGAGTTGTCGATGGCCACCGGCAGGCTGAAGAAGTCGGGGACGTAGCGCCCGCTCGACGCGATCTCGTCGACCCTGGCCAGCGCGGCCGGGGACATCAGGGCGATCCAGAGGCCGCCGTCGGAGGCGAAGCTCTTCTGCGGGGCGAAGTAGTAGACGTCGAACTCGCTCGCCTCGACAGGCAGGCCGCCGGCACCGGAGGTGGCGTCGACGAGCACGAGCGAGCCCTCCTCGCCCACCCGCCTGATCGGCATCGCGACGCCGGTCGAGGTCTCGTTGTGGGTGAGCGCGTAGACGTCGACGCCCTCCTCGAGCCTGGCCTCGGGGTGGCTGCCGACCTCCGACTTGATCACGGTCGGGTCGCCCAGCCACGGGGCCTTGGCCGCCACGGAGGCGAACTTGGAGGAGAACTCGCCGAAGTTCAGGTGCTGTGACCTGTCGCGGATCAGCCCGAAGGCGGCGATGTCCCAGAACGCGGTGGTGCCGCCGTTGCCCAGGACGACCTCGTACCCCTCCGGAAGGGAGAACAGCTCGGACAGTCCCGCGCGGACGCGCCCGACGAGCGACTTCACCGGCTTCTGGCGGTGAGAGGTGCCCAGGAGGCTGGAACCGGAGGCGGCGAGAGCAGAGAGCTGCTCGGGGCGCACCTTCGAGGGCCCGCAGCCGAAACGGCCGTCGGCGGGCTTGATGTCAGAGGGAATCACGATGTCAGCCACATGACCAGCCTACTGAGCCCGCGGATCGATCCAGGACAAGGTCCGGATTCTGAGACGAGACGTGGGATGGTTTTGGGCCGGGCGAGGTGATCGCGGGGATGGGAAACCGGGTGGCGGCCGGTGGGAGAGCGGGGCGCGAGGGGCTTCGAAGAGCCGGGAACGGCAACGGCTGTCGCGTGAGACGTCCACGCGACAGCCGTACAGGACGGGAGTTCGGCAGGGTCAGAAGGAGCCGACGGCCTCGGCGGCGCCGGGGACGTCGTGGACCGAGCGCTGAGGGGGACCTACGTAGTCGGCGCTGGGGCGGACAAGCCTGCCCGTGCGCTTCTGCTCCAGGATGTGCGCGGCCCAGCCCGCGGTGCGGGCGCAGGTGAACATGGAGGTGAACATGGATGACGGAACCTGGGCGAAGTCCAGGATGACCGCCGCCCAGTACTCGACGTTGGTGGCGAGCACCCGGTCGGGCTTGCGGGCGTGCAACTCCTCCAGCGCGGCCTTCTCCAGCGCCGCGGCGACCTCGTAACGCGGTGCGTCGAGTTCCTTGGCGGTGCGGCGGAGCACCCGTGCCCGGGGGTCCTCGGCACGGTAGACGCGATGACCGAAGCCCATGAGACGCTGGCCCTTGTCGAGCTCCGACTGCACGTACTTCTTGGCGTCGCCGACCTGCTCGACACCCTCGATCATGTGCAGCACGCGCGCGGGCGCACCGCCGTGGAGCGGGCCGGACATGGCGCCGACCGCACCGCTCAGCGCCGCGGCGACATCGGCTCCGGTGGAGGCGATGACCCGGGCGGTGAAGGTGGAGGCGTTCATGCCGTGCTCGGCGGCGGACGTCCAGTAGGCGTCGATGGCCTTGACGTGCCTGGGGTCGGGGTCGCCCTGCCAGCGGATCATGAACCGCTCGACGATGCTCTGGCCCTTGTCGACCTCGCTCTGGGGGACCATCGGCTTCCCGAGGCCGCGCGAGGACTGGGCGACGAAGCTCAGGGCCGTGACGCTGGCCTGCGCCAGGTTGGCGCGGGCCTCCTTGTCGTCGATGTCGAGCAGCGGCTTGAAACCGTACGCGGGGGCCAGCATGGCCAGTGCGCTCTGCACGTCGACGCGGATGTCACCGGAGTGGACAGGAATGGGGTAGGGCTCGGCCGGGGACAGACCCGGCTGGAACTCGTTGTCGACGAGCAGGCCCCACACGTTCCCGAAGGAGACGCGACCGACCAGCTCTTCGATGTCAACGCCCCGATAGCGGAGGGCGCCCCCTTCTTTGTCCGGTTCCGCGATCTCAGTCTCGAAAGCTACTACGCCTTCGAGCCCGGGTTTGAAGTCGGACATTTTCGGCCGCCTCCCTTTCTTGAAGTCAAAGCCTTGATGTCGAGATACCGGCGGGTCATATTCAACCCCCTGGGCCGGGGCAGCCTGCCGCCGGACCCTCCAAAGCGGGATCGCCGCAGGTGGGGGGCGCTGAGCGGACTTCCGGCTCGGCACGGGAGAATACCTTCCCGTGGATGCCGCATCGCGACCGCCCTCGATGGCGGGACTTCGTCGCACGTACCAGGGGCTGCCTCTCCTCGAGGAGGACCTCGCACCCGACCCCGTGTCGCAGTTCGCCGCCTGGTTCGGCGACGCCGTGGACGCCGGGCTTCCCGAGCCGAACGCGACGGTGCTGGCGACCGCCTCGGCGGGTGGCCGGCCGACGGCCAGGACCGTACTTCTCAAGGGGTACGACGAGAACGGGTTCGTCTTCTACACCAACTACGAGTCGCGCAAGGGGCGTGACATGGCGGAGAACCCGAGGGCCGCCCTGCTGTTCCCCTGGCACTCCATCCGCCGCCAGGTACGGGTGGAGGGGGCGGTGGTACGGCTGTCGCGCGAGGAGTCGGCCGCCTACTTCAGGTCCCGGCCCTACGGGTCGCAGATCGGCGCCTGGGCGTCGCGGCAGTCCGCGGTCGTGCACTCCAGGGACGAGTTGGACGCCCGCTACGAGGAGCTGTCGGAGCGTTGGCCGGAGGATCCGCCGATCCCGGACTTCTGGGGTGGACTGCGCGTGGTGCCGGCCGAGGTGGAGTTCTGGCAGGGCCGCACAGACCGTATGCATGACCGCCTCCGTTACCGGCGTTCCGGCACCGGTTGGATCATCGAACGCCTGGCTCCATGACACCCTGCCCCCTCTTTGCTGATATATCCACATATGTCCGGTAGAGAGGGAGCGGTGTGGGGTTCGGAAATTTCGTCCGCAGGCACGCGGCCGACACACGCCCGCTCGTCATCCCCGCCTACCGGCGACTCTGGGCCGGTCAGGGTGTGTCGTTCATCGGCTTCCAGCTCACCTCGGTGGCCGTCAGCGCCCAGATCTACGACATCACGGAGTCGTCCTTCTGGGTCGGCATGCTCGGCCCCGCCAACCTGATCCCCCTGGTCGTCTTCGGGCTCTGGGGCGGTGCGATCGCCGATGCCGTCGACCGGCGCAGGCTCCTCATCATCGGCGCGCTGATCGCCTGGTCGGGGACGCTCGCCCTTTTGGTCCAGGCGGCCCTCGGGTCGACGAGCGTCGGGCTGTTGCTGGCCACCGTGGCCCTGCACGCCACAGGTTTCGCCATCACGGGCCCGACCAGGGGGGCCATCATCCCCAGGCTGGTCCCGGCCGACCTGATCCCGGCGGCCAACACCCTCAACTTCCTGGTGAGCGGCCTCGGCACCGTCATCGGGCCGTTGATCGGCGGGGTCGTGCTCGCCCAGAGCGGTTTCGCCGCCGCCTACCTGATCGACGCGCTGCTGTTCGGCGCGGGCTTCTACGCCGCGGTGAGACTGCCGAGACTCGAACCGGTCGGCGAGGTGACGCGCCCAGGACTGCGGTCGGTCGTGGACGGCCTGCGTTACGTCTGCGGGCACCCGGTGGTGCTGATGTCGTTCGTCGTCGATCTCATCG
The DNA here is from genome assembly GCF_040675205.1 of Streptosporangium sp. NPDC049644. Classification (NCBI taxonomy): domain Bacteria; kingdom Bacillati; phylum Actinomycetota; class Actinomycetes; order Streptosporangiales; family Streptosporangiaceae; genus Streptosporangium; species Streptosporangium sp. NPDC049644. The sequence continues at coordinate 27,065 of NZ_JBFAOJ010000051.1, forward strand.
CCATGGCGTTCGCACTGCCCAGGGCGCTGTTCCCGGAGGTCGTGGCCGAGAGGTTCGGCGGGTCGCTGGTCGCCTTCGGCTGGCTGTCGGCCAGCATCGCCATCGGCTCGGTGCTCGGCGGGGTGCTGTCGGGCTGGGTGGGACGGGTCCGGCGTCAGGGAATGGCGCTGACGTACGTGATCGCCGCCTGGGGGCTCACCGTCGCCGCGGCCGGACTCGCGGACCAGTTGTGGCTGATGGTCGCGCTGCTCGCGTTCGGCGGGGCCGCCGACCTGGTCTCCGCGGTGTGGCGGCAGACGATCCTGCAGACCCACGCGCCAGACGACATGCGCGGGAGGATGCAGGGTGTCTTCATGGTGGTGGTCGCGGGAGGCCCCAGACTGGGAGACCTCCGGGCCGGGGCCACCGCCTCGTGGTTCGGGGCCACCGGGGCCTGGGTGGGCGGTGGGATCGCCTGCGCGGTGGCCGTGGTCGCGGTGGGGCTGGCCGTCCCGGCCTTCAGAAAATATCAACCGGTGGCGAGTAGTGTTTGAGCAGCTAGGGAAGGATTCGGCGGCCCCCGGTGTTGCTGTCCTTTGCCATCACGAGCCGTTCTCCCAATAGGGTCGTGTCTTCGAACTTCCAAGGTCCCGCGCCGCCCTCCCGGGAACACCGCGCGATGGACGTAGCATCGAGAGAGGACGGGAGGAACCTTGACCGCACACGGCTTGATCGACACCACGGAGATGTACCTTCGTACGATCTTCGAGCTGGAGGAGGAGGGCATCGTCCCCCTCCGCGCGCGCATCGCGGAGCGGCTCCAGCAGAGTGGTCCCACAGTCAGCCAGACGGTCGCCAGGATGGAGCGCGACGGTCTGGTTCGCGTCGAGGGCGACCGGCACCTGACCATGACAGAGCTGGGGCGCACTCTCGCGACCCGCGTCATGCGCAAGCACCGTCTCGCCGAGTGCCTGCTCACCCAGGTCATCGGCCTGCCCTGGGAGGACGTGCACATCGAGGCGTGCCGCTGGGAGCACGTCATGTCCGAATCGGTGGAGGCGAGGCTGGTCAGCCTGCTCAACAACCCCACCGAGGACCCGCACGGCAATCCGATCCCCGGCCTGGAGGAACTCGGCGTCTCGGGCCTTCCCGACGGGCGGTCGGAGTCGCTGCCGTCGATGGCCGCGATGGCCGGACCCAGAGATATACCCGTTGTCGTGCGGCGAATTAGTGAACAAGTGCAAAGCGATCCGGCTGTGATGCTTAAACTCAAGCAAGTTGGGATACAACCCGGACGCGAGGTAACGCTCGCGGTGAGCGACGACGGTGTGCGGGTGACAGGTGACGACGAGGCGGACAACTTTCTTGCGGATCTCCCGCGAGAGATTGCCGCGCACGTTTTCGTCTCCACACGCTGACCGAGGCCCCTTAGCTCGGTTGGATCCCGTTCGGGAGTCCCTCCGCTCCCAGGCCGAGACTGCAGGAGCAACCGTGGTTCGCTTTGCACACACCCGCCCACGAGGGGCGGTCACCGGATGAAGCGGTGGGGGGATGTTTCCCAAGATGCCGCTGATCACCTTACGGCCGGTTCCGTCCTAGATCATGCTGAGATGGCGGTGGTGGTCACCGACAGGTTCAGCAACCTGCTCTACTGGAACCCTTTCGCGGAAAGGCTTTTCGGGCGCCCGGGCACGTCGGGGCCGCGTGATCAGTCCCTCTCCCTGGGCATCATGGAGAAGGACCACCCGCTGGCCGTCGAGCTCTCCAAGCACGTCCTCAAGGGTGGTGTCTGGGAGGGCACGTTCGACGTCAGGCGCGGCGACGGGACGATCATCTACGTACGGGCCCAGGCCGTGCCGCTGCGCCATCCCTCGGGAGCGGTGACGGGCATCGTCATCACCGCCCGTGAGGCGATGCGCAGCAACGAGCGGGAGAAGGACCGCTTCGGCCTGCTGGAGCGGATCGGCGAGCGTCTCGCCGGATCGCTCTACGTCGAGGAGACGCTCAAGCGCGTCGCCGAGATGCTCGTCCCGCAGTTCGCCGACCACTGCTTCATCGAGCTGATGGAGGAGGGGCGGCTGACCCGCAGGGTCTCCACACACGTCCAGGGGTGGAGCCCGCCGCCCAACACCTGGGCACCGATCGGAGCGGAGATCCGCTATCCGGCGGGACACTACGCCGACATCGCGCTGCGCCGCCAGGAGACGATCCTGGTCGAGGACTTCTCCCAGACCAACTATCCCAGCCCCGGCGAGGCCAACACCCGCCTGGCCGCCGAGATCGGCATGACCTCGGCCATCGTGGCGCCGCTCTGCGTGCGAGGCGAGACCCTCGGGCTGATGTACCTGGGACTGTCCAACCTGACCGACCGGCGTAGCCCGCACTACGACGCCTTCGACCGTGACTTCGTGGGGGCGATCGCCACCAGGGTCGCCCTCGCCGTCGACAACGCGCTGCTGTTCGAGGAGGAACGGCACACGGCGGAGTCCTTCCAGAAGCACCTTCTTCCCCGCGCGCTGCCGCAGCTCGACGGGCTGGAGATCGCGGTCCGCTACTTTCCCGCCGCCCCCCTGGCCAGCCACGGACAGGGCATCCAGACCCAGGTCGGCGGCGACTGGTACGACGTCATCCCGCTCTCGGCGGGCCGGGTCGGCATCGTCATCGGCGACGTCGAGGGCCGGGGCGCCAAGGCCGCGGCGGTCATGGGACAGCTGCGGGCGGCGCTGCGAGCCTTCGCCCAGGACGACAAACCACCGGCGGAGATCCTCGCCAGACTCGACGAGTGGACGCGCATCATCGCCACCCCCGAGCAGGACGAGAGCGGCGCCGACATCAGCGTCCCGCCCATCGTCACCTGCCAGTATCTGGTGTACGACGCCTGGTCGCGGCAGCTGTCGTTCGCCAACGCCGGTCACGCCCCCCCGCTGCTGCTCATCGGCGACACCTGCACCGAACTCGACATCCGCGAGGTTGGCCAGCCGCTGGGAGTCCGGGCCAAGGGCATGCACGCGGACCTGGTCTACAAGGAGGAGACGCGGACACTGCCCCCCGGGGCCGCGCTGCTCCTCTACACCGACGGGCTCGTCGACCGCCGCCCCATCCGCGACACGGGCGGCAGGCCGCCCAACGTCGAGGAGACGCTGGGGCAGCTCTGCGAGAGGCTCATCGAGATCAGCGACACCTCCGTCGAGCGCATCGCCGACGCCGCCACCGTCGCGGTGCCCGGCGAGATCGACGATGACATGGCCATTCTCGTGCTCAGGTCCGCCTCCGAGGACCTGGCCGTCGAGGAGCGCACCTTCCCGGCCCAGCCGATCATGGTCGGTGAGGCGCGCCGGATGGCCTCGGAGGCGTTCGTCGGCTGGAACGTCCCCGAGGAGCGCGCCGAGCTCGCCTGCCTGCTGGTCTCCGAGGTCGTCACCAACGTCGTGCTGCACGCCGCCAGCGCCAGCGTCCCGCGCAGGGAGCTGACAATGGACGGTCCTCCGCTGTCGTTCGACGAGTCCTGGGACATCCCCGGCTTCGAAGACGAGATCGTCAACGAGAAGGAGTTCACCCTCCGGCTGCGCCGGGGCGGAGAGTCCGTCTGGGTCGAGGTCTTCGACCAGGACCTCCGGCTGCCGCGCATCCGCAGCGCGGGGGAGAACGACGAGGGCGGGCGGGGCCTCTATCTCGTCGACCAGCTCGCCAAGCGCTGGGGCTCCCGCCCCACCAAGGAAGGAAAGGCCGTCTGGTTCGAGATTCCCACCAGGTCGCGCTGAACGATACATGGCAGAGCTGGAACAACTATCCGATCGGTGGTTGACTCGGGACATGGAGCTGGCGTTCGAACGGCGTGGGACGGGCTCGCCCCTGGTCCTGCTACACGGCATCGGGCATCACTGGCAGGCATGGTTGCCGGTGCTCGACCGGCTTGCCGCCGAGCGAGACGTGATCGCCGTCGACTTTCCCGGTTTCGGCGTCTCACCGCCGCTGCCGTCCGGCACGCCGTACACGGCGGAGAGCCTGGCGGACGCGATCGAGTCCTTCTTCGGGCGGCTCGGCCTGCGTGAACCGCATGTGGCGGGAAACTCCCTGGGAGGTTACGTCGCCCTCGAACTGGCCGCGCGCGCCGCGGTCCGCTCGGCCACCGCGCTCTCTCCCGCCGGGTTCTGGAACCGTAGCGAGCTCGCGTACGCGCGAGCCGTCCTGCGGTTCAACAGGGCCGGCGCGCGTTCCCTTTCCCCCGAACGGGCACTGGCCCACGCGGAGGACCCGCTGATCCGCGGCCTCTCCCTGGGGCTCCTGGTCGCGCACCCCGCCAGGCTCTCCCCTGAGGCGCAACTCGCCGCCCTCCAGGCGCTCAAGGACGCCTCGGGGTTCGACGAGACGCTCGCCTCGTTCGCGGGACTGATGCCTCCCGCACCGCCGAAGGTGCCGGTCACGATCGCCTGGGGCGAGCACGACAGGCTGCTTTTGCGCCGGCAGGCGGTAAGGGCCGCCAAATGGTCGGGGCAGCGGGTGAAACTGCTCAAGGGGTGCGGGCATGTGCCGATGACCGACGACCCCGAGCTGGTCGCGAGGGTGCTGCTGGAGGCGTCGGCCCAGAACGGCTAGCGGAACGACTGTCCCCAGACGGCCAGCATCGCGATGACGAACACCACCATGACACCGGCGTACGCGACAGGGCCGAGCCGGAAGGCGCGCCGTACCCGGTTCAGGCCCCAGGCGAACAGGAACGCCAGGAAGATCAGCAGAATCAGCCCGCTGTCCATCGTCACCCCCTCGGGGAAGTCTCCGTTGACCAGTATGCGTCGACGGAGCCGCTTCCGGGGCGGGTAACCGCGATCCGGAACCCGTGAGATCGTTACATTTCGTGAACAGGACATCGAAGGTAACGCGTGCCCTGCTGATGGCAGCCCTGGCCGTAGGGCTCTCCGCTTGTTCGGGCTCGGGCGGCACGTCCGGCGCGTCGGTGACCGCGACCGTCACCGTGACCGCCTCCGCCACTCCGTCTCCCGAGGTCTCCGAGGTTCCGTCGCCCTCCTCCTCCGCCTCGCCGACGGAGCCCTCCGCGTCGCCTCCCACGCCGTCGCAGTCGGTGAGCGTGCCGGGAGGCCGAAGCGTCGACGACACGGTACGGGGGCAGATCGCCCTGCGGGGAGCGGACACGATCACGGTGACCCCCACGAGTGACCAGGGAGTGAAGGCCCTCCTGTCGCCCTACACGGTCGTGCTCGACGCACAAGGGCTGATCTGCACGGAGGGGAAGGCCCCGCACAGCTGCTCCGTGGAGCAGCTGCGGAAGGCTCTCGGCAAGGGTGACGTCCTCCTCGCCAAAGTGACGATCAAGGACGGGTTGGCCGTCCAGATCCAGGAGATCACCAAGGGGTGACGGCACCGGCCGGCTGATCACGGGAGAACCTGCGCCCTGCCGTCACGAGGGCGGCGGTTCTCCCGGGTGGAGGCCGGGCCGGGTCAGAAGCCGAAGGAGCGGCCGATGATCTCTTTCATGATCTCTGTGGTGCCGCCGTAGATGGTCTGGACGCGGCTGTCGATCCAGGCCTTGGCCACGGGGTACTCCATCATGTAGCCGTAGCCGCCGTGCAGCTGCAGGCAGCGGTCGATGACCTTGGTCTGCAGCTCCGTGGTCCACCACTTCGCCTTGGCGGCGTCCACCGCGGTGAGTTCCCCGGCGTTGAGCGCCCGGATGCACTTGTCCACGTAGTGGCGGGCGATCTCCACCTCGGTGTCCAGCTCCGCCAGGACGAACCTGGTGTTCTGGAAGCTGCCGATGTTGCGGCCGAAGGCCGTGCGGCTCTTGCAGTACTCGATGGTCGCCCGCAGGACCGTCTCCGCCGCCGCCACCGCCATCACCGCGATCGACAGGCGCTCCTGCGGCAGGTTGGCCATGAGCTGGAAGAAGCCCTGCCCCTCCTGCGGCCCCAGCAGGTTGGCCGCGGGGACCCGGACGTTGTCGAAGAACAGCTCCGCCGTGTCCTGGGCGTGCATGCCGATCTTCTCCAGGTTGCGGCCCCGGGTGAAGCCCTCCATGCCCCGTTCGACGACCAGCAGCGAGATCCCCCGGGCGCCCGCCTCCGGGTCGGTCTTCGTGACCGCGACGACCAGGTCGGAGTTGATGCCGTTGGTGATGAAGGTCTTCTGGCCGTTGACCACGTAGTGGTCGCCCTCGCGCACGGCGGTCGTCCTGATGCCCTGCAGGTCGCTGCCCGCGCCGGGCTCGCTCATCGCGACCGCTGTGATGAGCTCGCCGCCGGCGAACCCGGGCAGCCAGCGCGCCTTCTGCTCGTCGTTGGTGAGGTCCACGAAGTACGGCGCCATGACGTCGTTGTGCAGCGAGAACCCCAGACCGGACGCGCCCGTCGAGATGACCTCCTCGGAGATCACGGCGTTGTAGCGGAAGTCGGTGATCCCCGCCCCGCCGAACTCCTCGGGTACCCCGAAGCCGAACATGCCGACCTCTCCGGCCTTCTTCCACACCTCGCGGGGGACGATGCCGTCCTTCTCCCACTGGGCATGATGGGGCGTCACCTCGCGGGCCAGGAACTCACGTACTGTCTCTCGGAAGAGCTGGTGCTCCTCTTCGAAGAGGTCTCGCTGCATTGTGTGCCTCCTAGGGATCCGTGACACAGAATACGATTCTGTTACTTCGGGGTACACCCGGCCGGGGGTCGCAAGTATGGCTTGCGGTGGTTTGTGGGTTTACATCCAGATCACAAGTGCGCCACGGTCTCCGTACATACCCGATATCTCGCTGCGCCGAAGATGGTGTAAACCGTACGATCTACCCTCGGTGTGCTATGGCCATGCCCGTTGACGGCGGCCTTTGTGATCGGAGTATGTAGTGGTTCGGTGGCGATCTGGGCTCCGTAGATCTCTCGCGGTTTCGGCCCTGTGCCTTGCCGGTGGCGCGCTGGTCGCGCTGCCCTCCGAAGCGGCCGATGCCGGCATCGCCGAACTCGTGGTCGACTACGCGTGCACCGGAGGGATCGCGCTGAACAACAGCACGGTCAACCTCCGGACGAAGGTGTCGATCCCCACGACGCTCACGGTCGGCCAGCCGCTCAACATCGGCTGGAAGCTCGGCTACAAGCAGGACCCGACCCGGTTCGGCTCGCCGGACTACTTCGCCCCCGGCGCCAAGGTTCTGGTCACCGGGAACGTCCAGCTCTCCGGCAGCTGGGTCGGCGTCCTGCAGCCGAAGGGAAGCCTGGACCAGCCCAACCAGCTCCAGCCGGGCAGCATTCTGCGGCTGCCCGAGGGGATCTCCGATTCCGCCCACACCGACAGGGTCGGGACGCTCAAGGTCAGCCCCAGGAAGTTGTTCGTGGACTTCATACCGCCGGCCGGCGAGGTCATGGTCAACGACGACGATCCTCGGGTGAGCTACCATGCGGCGGCCGATTGGGCGTACCTGGGCAGCGAGCCTCTGAGTATCGGCGACTACGGCCGCGACCTTCACCGTACGAACAAGGTGAACTCCTGGGCCTCCTTCACGTTCACCGGCACCGGAATCGAGTATGTCGCCCGGCGCAGCAACGAAGCGGGGAAGGTCGGGTTCAGGATCGACGGCCAGGACGCCACACCGTCCTTCGTCGACGCCTCCAAGAATCGCGACGGCACGCCGACGAACGCCGCCCACGAGGGTGGGCTCACGCTGTGGAGGTTCAACGGCCTCAAGTACGGCGAGCACACCATCGAGGTCAAGAACCTGGAGGACGGCAAGTGGGCGCAGCTCGACGCCTTCCGGGTGATCACCAGGGAACTGCAGAACCCGCCGAACGAATACCGGGCCACGTGCTCGCTCGTCAGCGCGCCGGTCTCGGTGGACGTCACGATCTCCGAGGCGGGCGGGTCGCAGTCGCCCGACCCGACGGGCACGGGGACCGGGTCGCCGAGCCCCACGGTCAGCCCCACGGTCAGCCCCACGGTCACGCCGACGAATCCGACCGCCACCCCCACCAACACCCACACCGGCACGTCGACCCCCACCCACACCGGCACGACGACTCCCCCGGTGACCGGGGTCAACAGCACGAGCACCAGCACGACCACCTCGACGCCCAAGCCGACCCTGACCGTGACCGCCACCGTCACCCCCACCCGGCCCACGCCGACCGCGCCACAGGTGATCATCACGCCCAGCGGTGGGGCCCAGACCGGTGAGGCGCCGGAGGGGAGCTCCGGCCTGGGGCTGCTCGGCGCTGGAACGGTGATGGTGACAGGTAGCGCGCTGGGCGGTGTGGCCTTGATGAGGCGGCGGGCGGCACACGCGCGCGGCCAGCGGGACAGCTGAAGGAGGCGCCGGATGTACCAAGGACCTGTGCAGGGCGGTCCCGGCCCCTATCCCGGCGGCGGCCCGGCCAAGCCCAAGGGGAACATGCTGATGGCCGGGCTCCTCGTGGCCGGGTCGCTCGGCGGGGTGGCCGCGATCATGGCGGGGCTGCTCGCGTACCTCTCACCGGCGTCGGAGGATCCGGGCTACGGGCTGTCCGAGCCGCAGGCGGCGGTCAGCACCCTTCAGGAACAGCCGGGCGCGCAGCCGGGCACCGGTGAGCAGGCCGCCGAGCAGCCCGCGGGGGTGTTGCCGGCAGCGGTGGGACCGGGCGGGCTGGACGTCCCGCTGACGGCCGCCGCGCCCACGGCGCCGCCACCGCTGCCGGTGGTCCAGCCTCCGGCGCCGTTGAAGAGCGACGGCGTGAAGCCCCGGCGGCTGGCCATCCCGAAGATCGGTGTGCTGGCCCCGCTGATGGCGCTCGGTGTCGACGCCAAGCGGGAGATCCAGACTCCTCCGCTGAGCAAGCCCAACCAGGCGGGTTGGTACAAGTACGGTCCTACTCCCGGGCAGCAGGGACCTTCGGTGGTTCTCGGGCACGTGAACACCCGGAACGGAGCCGCCGTCTTCAGCAGGCTGAAGGAGATCAAGCGCGGAGACAAGATCAAGGTCTCCCGGACGGACGGGACCGTCGCGGAGTTCACGGTCGACGGTGTGGAGCAGGTCAGCAAGGCGGCCTTCCCGTCGAAGCGGGTCTACGGCAACACCGGCGAGGCGACCCTGCGCCTGATCACCTGTGGCGGTGTCTACAACAGGAAGACCGGTCACTACACCGACAACATCATCGTCTACGCGACCCTGTCGAAGACCCGTCGTACCTGACCGCCGGGTCCGGCCGCCGTGCTCGCTGAATCGGCGGGGCGCGGCCGCTCCGGCGACCGCCTCCGATCGTTAGCCTCCCCGCCAATCCGGGTAGGGAGTCGTTTGTACGAAGTGGCCCCCCGAATGATCAGAAGGCGGGGGTGTGCCCAGGTGAGCATCGTGCGGGCCGGTGTCGTGGCCGTACTCATAGGGGTGGCCGCTCTCGGCGCCGCCCAGCATTCGAAGCCGTCGCACGAGCGCTCCACGAGTTGGGGCGCGCACAAGTCCGCGAGCTCGGGGGGCAAGCACGCCGGAGGATGGACGATCAAGCGGCTGCGTTCGGGGAACGGGCACACGGCCACGCGCTCCGAGTCGAGCATCGAACGCGGAGGGAACTGGGGGTTCGGGCGACCGAGGCGTTCGGATGCCGGACGGCACAGGGCGCGGGAGTTCGGGCGGCGGGGCCATGAGGCGAGGCGTCACGGGGGTCGCTGGTTCGGGTGGCGGGGCCGGGGCGGGGAGCGCGGTGGGGGACGGGGGTTCGGGCGGTCGGATGATTCGGATTCCGGGCGATACGGGGACTACGGGGCTGGCCGGCTGGATTCAGACGCCGAGCGCGGTGAGGGTTGGGGATTCGGGCGCTCGGGGGATTCGAGGCCCGAGCGGTATGAGGACCGGGGGTTCGGGCGGCGGGGTCCGGAGGCCGGGTACGGCGACCGGGGGTTCGGGCGCTCGGAGGGTCTGGGGTCCGAGCGGTATGAGGACCGGGGGTTCGGGCGGCGGGGTCCGGAGGCCGGGTACGGCGACCGGGGGTTCGGTCGGCGGGGTTTCGAGGCGGGACGGTACGGTGACCGCGGGTTCGGGCGGCGCGGTTCGGATGCACGGCGACACAGGGACCGCTGGTACGGGCGGCATGGGCGGGTGAGGCACGGCGGGCACCACCGGCACGGGCACCACCGGCACGGGCAGCGGCCGGGCCGGGCGGGTTGGTAGCGGCCTGGCCTGCCGTTTGAAACCGGGGCGGCGACCGCCTGTGGTGCGCGGCCGGCCCGCCGCCCGGGATCGGCAAGGGGCCTGAGCCGGTACGGGGTCCGAGGCCGAGGCGGTGGGCGGTCGCGCGCTGAATCGACACGCCGGCGGTGACGTCCCAGGAGGCGTCGAGGCGCGGACCGGGTAGTCGGCCACTTCTTCTTTCTCCGTCGAACAACGGATCTGCGGGGTCGCGTCACAGCGGGCACCGCCACTCGCGCACGTCCAGCGGAGGCCGTCGTAGCCCGGTTGTGGCGATGATGTCGGCTGCCGCGATATCGGCGCGGCCGCCGGGGGACATTTCAGATTATTTCCGGAGATGGCCGTGCAACATGCTCCCGAGTGGATCGCTTCTGATCGTTAATCACCTGTCCGGTCCGGGTATAGGCGTTTATGCGAATGTGTCCCCCCTCTGACCCAGAGTGAGGGGTGTACGCAGGTGAGCAAGGCGCGGGCCGGTGTGCTGGCCGTACTCATAGGAATGGCCGCGATCGGCGCCCTCCATCACGAGGAATCGACGGGTACGCGATCCGCGAGTCTCACCGAGCGGTCCGGTGACTCGGCGTCCAAACGGCTCACGGGTTCCACGGTCGAACGGTCCGCGCACTTCACGGCCGAGCACCGAACGAGCCCGGAGGTCAGGCGACTCGGACGCCGTGGGGGCGAGCCGATCATCATCGCGCACCGCGGGGCCAGTGCCTTCCGGCCCGAGCACACGCTTCTCGCCTACACGGTCGCCATCTCGATGGGCGCCGACTACATCGAGCCAGATCTCGTCTCGACCAAGGACCACGTGCTGGTCGCCCGGCACGAGAACGAGCTCTCGGCGACCACCGACGTCGCGAGGCATCCGGAGTTCGCCGACCGCAGGACTTCCAAGACCATAAACGGCATCCGGCACACGGGCTGGTTCACCGAGGACTTCACCCTCGCGGAGCTGCGCACCCTCCGTGCCAGGGAACGCTTCCCCACGCAGCGTCGAGGCAACACCGCCTACGACGGGATGGAGCGAATCCCGACACTCGATGAGATAGTCCAGCTCGCGCAGAATCACGGCGTGGGCGTCTACGCCGAGACCAAGTTCCCCACCTACTTCGCCTCGATCGGGCTGCCGCTGGAGGAACCGCTGCTGGAGACCTTCCGGAAGTACGGCTGGGACGACGAGCGGGACCCGGTCTTCATCCAGTCCTTCGAGACCGGGAACCTCAAGCGGTTGCACCCCCTCACCCGGCTCCGGCTCATCCAGTTCATCGGAGCGAACGGCGCCCCGTACGACCATGTGCGGGCCGGCGATCCGACCACCTACGACGACATGGTCACTCCGGAGGGCCTACGGGAGATCGCCAAGTACGCCGACGGCATCGGCGTGGTCACGAAGCGGATCGGCCCCCGGGATCCCGGCGGTTTCGAGAGCAGATCGGTGTCACCCGCCGCGCTCGTCAGGAACGCCCAGCGAGAAGGGCTCCTGGTGCACGCCACGACGGTTCGCAAGCTCGCCGTGCGGCTCCGGGCGGACCTCAGGGGCGACAGTTCGGGCGGGCGCGCCGACGAGGAGGTACGGAAGTGGCTGAGGCGCCTGTACCGGCTCAACCTGGACGGGGTGATCGCCGACGACCCCGGCATGGCGCGTGCCGTACGGGACCGGTTCCGCACCGAGGGCTGACCGCGTCCGTCGGCCCTGTCGGCCCTGTCGGTGCCGCGCCGGCCGCGGCCGAGGGGGCACGTCACCCCGTCCCGGCCCTGGCCGGGTAGCGCAGGATCCGGTCGTCGCCCTCGCGCACCTCACCGCGCCCGTCGGTGTTGGACGTGGTCAGCCAGAGCGCCCCGTCCGGTGCCACGGCGACCGTGCGCAGGCGGCCGTACCGGCCGACCAGTTCGGCCCGGGGTTCGCCGGTTCTCCCGTCGCGCAGGGGCACCGTCCACAACCGCTCCCCGCGTAGCGCCGCCACGTACAACGTGTTCCCGGCGATGGCGGCACCGGAGGGGGACGCCTCGCTCGTGGACCACGTCACCAGCGGGTTGGTGAACTCACCGCCGCGCGTGTCGCCCTTGCCCTCCACCTCCGGCCAGCCGTAGTTGCGGCCGGGCTCGATCAGGTTGACCTCGTCCAGCGTGTTCTGCCCGAACTCGGTGGCGAAAAGGCGTCCCCGCTCGTCCCAGGCCAGCCCCTGGACGTTGCGATGGCCGAGGCTGTAGACCGGCGAGCCCGGCGTCGGGTTGCCGGGGGCGGGCCTGCCCTCCGGCGTCAGCCGGAGGATCTTCCCGTTCGGCAGGCGTGGATCCTGCGACGAGTCCCGCTGACCCGCGTCTCCGGTGCCGGCGTACAGCATGCCGTCCGGCCCGAACGCGATGCGGCCGCCGTTGTGGAAGGAGGCCTTGGCGATGCCGTCGAACAGCACCTCGGGGGTGGCGTCGCCAAGGCGGAAACGCACGATCCGGTTGTCGGAGGAGGTGGTGAGGTAGGCGTACACGTAACGGTCCCTGGCATAGCCGGGTGACACGGCCAGCCCGAGCAGGCCGCCCTCACCGCTCGCGACCACGCCGGGCACCCGGTAGACCTCGCGTGGCCGCCCGCCGCGCCCCGGGACCTGGAGCACCCGGCCGCTGTCGCGCTCGGAGACGAGCGCGTCGCCGTCCGGCAGGAACGCCAGACCCCAGGGCACCTGGATGTCGCGGGCCACCTCCTTCCCTGCCTGGAGGTCCGGCACCCCGTCCGGCACCCTGCTCGGAGCCGGGCCGGAGGTGCCGCTCATGCTCCCCGAGGTCGCCGGCGCCGCGCTCGGGGGAGCCACCCCCTTGGCGGCCGGGTCATCGGCGCAGCCTGCCGACATCGCCATCAGCATGGCCACCAGGCCGGCGGTCGGCACGATCCGGCTCGCGGTCTTCCTCATGGTCACCCCTTCTGCGGCCGAGCGCGCCGGCGACGGGTGGTCCTGGGCCGGTCAGTCCCGGTCTACTCGACCACTCTGCCCCATGCTCGCGGTAGATCCCGCCCGACCCCACCTGTCGCGGTGATCTTCCCGGATTCGGCGGGGAAGATCCCGTCAGCCGGTGCGCATGGCGGCCCGCACCCGATCGAGGGTGATCGGCAGGTCGCGCTGCCGGGAGCCGGTGGCGTGGAAGACGGCATTGGCGATCGCGGCGGCGGTGCCGACGATCCCCACCTCGCCGATGCCCTTGACGCCGACGGGATTGAGCTGGTCGTCGTGCTCGTCGATCCAGTGCGCCTCGATCCCGCGGACGTCGGCGTTCGACGCGATGTGGTAGGTGGCCAGGTCGTGGTTGGTGAAGTCACCGAAGCGGGGGTCCAGTTGCAGGGACTCGTGCAGGGCCATGGAGATCCCCATCGTCATGCCGCCGAGGAACTGCGAGCGCGCCGTCCCGGCGTTGACGATCCGGCCGGCCGCGAAGACCCCGAGCAGCCGCTCGATACGGACCTGCCCGCTGTCGACGTCGACCTTGACCTCGGCGAACTGCGCTCCGAACGAGTGGCGGGAGAACCGCTCCTGGGCGGCGAGGTCCTCGGTGGTGTCCGCCCGCGCCAGCAGTCCTTCGGGGGGGATCACTCCGGACCGTTCGTCGAGCTCCCTGACCAGTGTCCGGCACGCCTTGCTCACCGCCCAGCTCCACGAGGCGGTGCCCATGGACCCGCCGGCGAACGGCGCGGGTCCGAAGACGCTGCGGCCCACCAGGGCGGTGATCTGGTCCATCGGCACCCCGAGTTCGTCGGCCGCGACCTGGGCCAGCGCGGTGCGAGCCCCGGTCCCGATGTCGGCCGCGGCGATCTCGACCACGAACCTGCCCGTCGGCTCGGCGCGGACGGTCGCGGTGGAAGCCATGGTGAGAACCGGGTAGGTCGAGGACGCGACGCCGGTGCCGACGAGCCACCGGCCCTGTCCGCGGACGCCCGGCGCGGGGTCGCGTCCGGCCCAGCCGAAGCGCGCCGCCCCCTCCCGCAGGCAGGCGACCAGGTTGCGGCTGCTGAACGGGAGGCCCGATTCGGGGTCCAGCGCGGGCTCGTTGACGACTCGCAGCTCGACGGGGTCCATCCCGAGGGCGTACGCCAGCTCGTCCATCGCCGATTCGAGCGCGAACATCCCCGGAGCCTCGCCGGGCGCGCGCATCCACGACGGGGTCGGTACGTCCAGCTGTAGCAACCGGTGGGCGGTGTGGCTGTTGGGCGTCGCGTACATCATGCGGCTGGCCGCGACCGTCTGCTCGGTGTACTCGACGCGCTTCGAGCTCTGCTGGAGCGCGTCGTGCCACACCGCGGTCAGCCGGCCGTCCAGCTCGGCCCCCAGACGCACCCGTTGCACGGTGGGCGTCCGGTAGCTGACGAGCGGGAACATCTGCTGCCTGGTCATCGCCACCTTGACCGGCCGCCCGACGGCGCGGGCGGCCAGCGCCGCCAGCACGGTCGGCGGGCGCGGTACCGCCTTCGACCCGAAACCGCCGCCGGTGTGGTCGGCGACGATGCTCACCGCGCCGTCGGCGAGGCCGAACAGCGCGGCGATCGCGGTCGCCGACATCCAGGGCGCCTGGTCGGCGTTGTAGAGGGTCAGGGTCTCGCCCTCCCAGAACGCGATCGTGGCGTGCGGTTCCAGCGGGCTGGCATGTTCGGCCGGGGTCGTGTAGGTGGCGTCGACGCCGGCCGGTGCCGCGGCCAGGGCGCTCTCGGCGTCGCCCCAGTGGACGGTCCCGGGAAAACCCGCGTTGGCCTTCCGGGGTGAGAAGATCCGCGGGTTGTCCGGGCTCAGCACGACGTCGTGTTCCTGCTCGTCGTAGTCCACCCGTACCGCCGACGCCGCCTCGCGGGCGCCTTCCAGGGTGCTCGCGACCACGGCCGCGACGATCTGCCCGCGGTAGGCGACGTCGGCCGACTGCAGGACGGCCAGCTCGGCGTCCTCGGCGGGGCGCAGCCGGGAGACGTTGCCGCTGTTCAGTACGGCGATCACCCCCGGCAGGGCCAGCGCGGCGCCGTCGTGGACGGCGCGCACCCGGCCGCGGGCGACGGTGGCCTGCACGGGCCAGACATAGACGGCGTTCGGCACCGGGTACTCGTAGGCGTAGCGGGCCGCGCCGGTGACCTTCTCGCGCCCGTCGATCCTGGTCGGTGCCCCGCCCACCACCTTGTCCAGCGTGGTCATCGCCGTTCCTCCGCCACGAGGTCCCCCATGAGATCGCGTACGCTCGCCGCGATCAGATCGGCGGCGAGCCCGATCTTGAACTCGTTCTCCGGCAGGGGGCGTGCCGACGCGAACTCCGCCTCCGCCGCCGCCAGCAGCAGTTCCCTGTTCGGCCGGTGACCGGCCAGCATCCGCTCGGCCTGGTGTGCCCGCCACGGCTGCGGGGCCACGCCGCCCAGCGCCAGCCGGATCTCCCGCAGCGACCCGCCGCCCTCCGTCGTGACCAGGGCCGCGACCGAGACCACCGCGAACGCGTAGGACCAGCGGTCGCGGACCTTGCGGTACCGCATGGCCGCGCCGTCCGGCGGCGGTGGCAGCTCGACACCGGTGATCAGGTCGCCTGGCTCCAGTACCGTCTCGCGATCGGGGGTGTCGCCGGGCAGCAGGTAGAGGTCGTGGAGGGGCACCGCCCGCTCTTCTCCGCCCGCGAGCCTGAGGTGTACCACGGCGTCGAGAGCGGCCATCGCCACCGCCATGTCGGACGGGTGGGTGGCCACGCAGCTGCCGGAGGTGCCGATCACACCCAGGTCGCGGTGACCGCCGCCGATCGCGGAACAGCCCGCGCCCGGGTCACGCTTGTTGCACGGCTTGGTGACGTCCTGGAAGTACGGGCAGCGCGTGCGCTGCAGCAGGTTTCCGCCGGTGGTGGCCATCGACCTGAGCTGTCCGGAGGCTCCGGACAGCACGGCCCGGGTGAGCATCGGGAAGCGTTCCCTGATGCCCCGGTCGCCGGCCAGGTCGCTGTTACGCACCGTCGCGCCGATGAGCACGCTTCCGTCGGCCCGGTGTTCGATCCGGTCGTACGGCAGCCGGGTGACGTCCACCAGCTTCGCCGGCCGGGCCACGCCGAGTTTCATCAGGTCCACCAGATTGGTTCCGCCGGCCAGGAACATCGCGTCGGTGCCGTCCACCACGGCGGTGGCGGCGGCGCCGGGGTCGGCGGCGCGCTCGTAGGCGAAAGGTCTCACCGTCCGCCTCCGGGCCCCGCCCCGGCGACTTCGAGGACCGCCTCGACGACCCCGGCGTACGCCCCGCAGCGGCAGAGGTTGCCGCTCATCCGTTCGCGGACCTCTTCGGCGTCCAGCGCGGCGCGGGAGGCGACACCGGCCGCGACGTCCTCGGTGACATGGCTGGGCCAGCCCGCGTCCGCCTCGGCGAGCGCGCCGATCGCCGAGCAGATCTGGCCCGGCGTGCAATAGCCGCACTGGAAGCCCTCGTGGTCGAGGAACGCCTGCTGAACGGTGTGCAGGTCGTTCGCGCGAGCCAGGCCGGCGACCCCCTCGATGGTGACGATCTCCTGTTCGGTGGCGGTGACCGCGAGCGTCAGGCAGCTGTTCACCCGCCGGCCGTCCAGCAGGACCGTGCACGTCCCGCACTGCCCGTGGTCGCACCCTTTCTTCGCCCCGGTCAGGCCGAGATGCTCCCGCAACGCGTCCAGCAGGGTCACCCGGTTGTCCAGGGAGACGGAGTGGTCGGCACCGTTGATGCGCAGCGTGACATCGCTGCTGAACGCTTCGACTGCCATGCCGTTTATCCTGCCAATTGCCCAATGAGAGTTGGATCACCTATTAATCTGAAAATCCAAAAGAAGCGGCAACCGTATCGTCGTGAACATCACCGGCGGATCGGGGAGACGCCGGGATGGGCGGGTGTCGGGAGGCGGCCCGTCAGTCCGGTCGCCCGTCGGCGACCAGCGCCGAGAGCGCGGACCTGTGTCGCTGGAGCCGCCGCCACCCCTGGTCCAGCATCACCACAAAGATGATCAAGGCTCCCTTGATGAGGATCTGCCAGAACAGCGACACGTCCAGGATCAGCAGGCCGTTGACGAGGAGAGCGACGACGAGGACTCCGACGAGGGTGCCCCGTACGGTGCCGCGGCCCCCGTTCAGCGTGGCGCCGCCGAGGATGACCGCGGCGATCGCGTTGAGCTCGAACGTCTCACCGGCCTGAGGTGTCGCCACGGTCAGCTCCGAGGCGATGAGGAGACCCGCGAGCGCGGCACAGGCGCCGGAGATCACGTAGACGACCGTCTTGACGCGGTCGACCGGGACCCCCGAGAGCTCCGCGGCCCGCTCGTTGCCGCCCGCGGCGTACAACCACCGGCCGAACGGTGTCCTGGTGAGCGCCAGCATGACGGCGACGGCCAGGGCGACCATGATCCAGATCGAGATCGGGATGCCGAGTGGGCGTGCGTCGCCGAGGAGGCCGAAGCCGGTGTTGCCGAGTTGGGGGCTGCCGTCCAGGTCGGTGTAGGTCGAGCCGCCGGAGATCAGCATCGCGAGTCCCCGCGCCACGTACAGCATGCCGAATGTCGCGATGAACGGCGCCACCTCGAACCGGGTGACAAGGACGCCGTTCACCAGGCCGACGAGCATGCCGACCGCGACGCAGAGCACGACCACGCCCCACACGGGCGGGTAGGCGATCATGTCGACGAACCTGAGATCGAGACCTGCGAGCAACTCGCCGGCGACGACCCCGGAGAGCCCGATGACCGAGCCGACGGACAGGTCGATGCCGCCCCTGAGGATGACCAGCAGCATGCCGAGCGCGACCACCCCGTTGACCGCGATCTGCTCGGCCGCCCTGATGAGGTTCGGCACCGTGAGGAACGAATCCGTCAGCATGCCGAAGAGCACGATCAGGACCGCCAGCGCGATGAGCGCCCGGAACTCGAACAGGCCGTTCAGCAGGGACAGGCGGCGCGCCCGGGCCGCGATCCTCTCCGGCGGAGGGCGGTCAGGCGGCACCGGTACCGGGGTCGTCTCCTGAGGCGTCAATTCGCACCGCCCTCGGCATGGCCGATGGCGGCGCCGTCCAGCACGCTCATCAGTTCCTCCCGGGTTGTCGCACCACGCCGGAAGTCACCGGTGACGACCCCGCGGGTGAGCACCAGCAGCCGGTCGGGGACGCGCAGGGCCTCCTCGACGTCCGACGTGGTGAAGAGGACGGCCAGGCCGCGTCGTGCTCGTGCCGCCAGCAGCTGGAAGATGTCGCCCTTGGCGTCGATGTCGACGCCGCGCGAGGGCTCGTCCGCCAGCAGTACCAGGGGATCGGTCAGCAGCGCCCGGCCGATGACCACCTTCTGCTGGTCGCCGCCGCTCAACGATTCGACGGGCGTTCCGGCGTCGTCCGTGCTGAGAGTGATGCCGGAGATCATCCGATCGACGGCGTCCAGTTCGCGCTTCCGGGAGACGAACAGCCGCCGGACGAACCTGTCCAGTCCGGCCAGGGAGAGGTTCTCCCCGAGCGACATCGTCTGGACGAGGCCGTCGCGCCGGCGGTCCCGGGGGACCAGGACCAGGCCCCGGCCGACGCGGTCGCGGATGCTCGCGTTCTCCAACGGGATGCCCGAGAGCAGGACGTCACCCGACTGCGAGGGGATCCGGCCGGCGAGTGCCTCCAGTAGTTCGGTCAGGCCCGAGTCCATCAGGCCGTAGATCCCCACGATCTCGCCCTTCCCGACGGTCAGGGAGAGGTCGTCGATCGCGAGGTGGCCGGGGTCGGCCGGGTCGGCCACCGAGAGGCCGCGCAGGGTCAGCAGTTCCTCGCGCGGCGGCGGCTCTTTCTCGGCGGGCGGAATGTGGTGCGGGGACAGGGAGTCCGGGGCGCGGCCGGCCATCTGCTCCGTGATCCGCCGGATGTCGAGGGCCTTGGCGTTCGACGCGGCGACCAGCCGCCCGTCACGCAGTACGGCGACGTCATCGGCGATCCTCAGCGCCCTGTCCGGTCGGTGGGAGGCGTAGGCGACGGCGACCCCGCTCGCGGTCAGCGCTCCGATGACCCGGAACAGGGCCTCGATCTCCGGGGAGGTGAGCATCGAGGTGGGCTCGTCCATGAGCAGCACCCGGGCCTCCTGGACGAGCGCCCGCGCGATCTCGACGATCTGCTGCCGGGCCGGGCTCAGGTCACCGACCAGCCGATCGGGATCGAGATCCTCCCCCAGGCTGTGGAGGGTCGCCGCACTGGTGGCCCGCTGGGCGGAGCGGTCGATCACCCAGGGGCCCCCGCAGATCTCGCGGGCCAGGAAGAGGTTGTCCTGGATGCTCAGGTTGGGACAGAGGCTGGGCTTCTGGGGGATGACAGAGATGCCCCGGTCGACGGCGTCGCGGGGCGACAGGAACCGGACGGGTTTCCCGTCGAGCTCGACATGGCCGGTGGTGGGCCGCTCGACCCCGGAGAGGATCTTCAGCAGGGTCGACGTGCCGGCCCCGTTCTTGCCGAACAGCGCGGTCACCCGACCGGCGGCGATGTCGAGGTCGACACCCCTGAGCGCGTGCGTGCCCCCGTACACCTTGGTGACGGCGCGGGCACTCAGCACCTTGGTCGCCGCGGTCTTCACGAAACCTCCTTGATCGAGACCGGGGTGATGGTCACGACGGAGGGGGTGAGGAAGCCGAAGGCTCCGACGAAGGAGATCTTCTTGCCGTTCAGCCGTGCCGGGTCCAGGTTCTTGAGCAGCCTCCCCCACAGCTGGTTGTTCAGCGCGGTGGCGGCGGCGGCGTACTCCGCCTGGTCGCGGAACCGCCTGAATCCGATGCCGGCCGCGTCCCGCAGCGCCGTGCCGTTGACGGCAGGGCCTACCTGCAACGAGACCCGGGTGCCCGGTGGCAGGTCCGGCACGGTCACGGGCATCAGCCCGGACTTCGCCACTCCGGCCCTGCCGGTGCCCTTGACCGCGAAGTTGTAGGGGCCGTTGCCCTGCCGGATGCCGTAGCGCCTGTTGGCCGCCCCCTGGTCGGTGGTCATGGCCTTCACCAGCTCGGGCAGCGGGACGGCCTTCCTCCTGATCGCGGGCACGACCTCGCTCTCGTACGTCCGTGCCCCGAACGCGGCCGGGTCGAACCGATTGTCCGACGCGGCGACCGACCCCGCGGAGCGGTAATGGGTGCTGAGCCCGATGGCGACCAGGAGGACCGCCGCCAGGGCGACGGCCACCCATCTCGCCGGGATCCGTCGGCGGGGTGCCTGTCCACCGTGCGTGTGCACCGCAGCTGGCGTGCTCATCACAAACCTCCAGCGTGGGAGGATGTCAAGACCCGTATACCCGCTCGCGCGGTTTCCACCGAACCCGCCCCGAACGGGAACCGGCCGAGCTGCGGAAGCCCCCGGGTGTGCTGTCCCGCGGGTGTCCGGATCCGTGCGGTGCCCGACCACTCACCGTGAGCGTCGCATGCCACATCCCGTCTGTTGTTCGAAACTTCACCGATGTACGGTGTCGTTTGCTGTGGGATAGATGGGAATTTGTGTCCGTTTCGCCGACTTGCTCGCGCACCCTGGTCTCTGTTCGTAGGATCTATGCCGAACCTTGACCAAGGCATGTAAGCCTCAAAGCCGGTGCGAGCCGGTCGATGGATCTGGAATGGGGAGAGACTGTGCTGAAGTCCAAGACGCGGCGGCGCGTCGCGGTCAAGACAGCCGCGATCGCCGCGGTGGGCGCGGGCGTTCTTTTCGGCGCGGTCCCTGCGGTCGCCTCCATGTACGCCGACCCCAACCCGGTCAGCTACGCCTGCACGCTCGGCGGCGTGACGTCACCGTCGGCGACGTACACCTTCCAGATGGACCTCAGCGGCCCGACGGCGGCGGCGACCAACGCGCCCCTGGTGGCGACCTGGAAGATCGCCCAGCCCACCACGGTGCCCACCCTCACCCCGACCGCGTCCGTCCCGGCGGGCGCGCGTGTCGTCATCGACGCGGAGGTGCAGATCGACGCCAGCCCCTCGCCGGTCCTGGCGCTTCCCTCCGAACTCCGCTCGCTCGCGGCCACCGCCGCTCCTCCGTCCGCCGGGCAGCCGGTCACCGCACCTCCCCTGCTCGTCACGGTGACCCCCAGCGCGACCGGCGTGGTGGCCTTCCAGCCGGGCCCGTTCACCCTGTACCTGGACCCCGGTACCGGGACCGGCAACGAGGCCGAGCTGCTCGACTGCGGTGTTCCGCTCAACTCGGCCGAGGCCGCCGCCGCCGCGCTGCGGGTGACCGTGGTGACGGGTTCCCCGAGCACGAGCACGAGCACGAGTCCCAGCCCGAGTACGAGTACGAGCACGAGTCCCAGCCCGAGCGCGACCACGAGTCCGACCGCCACTCCCAAGCCGACGGTCACCGTCACCCGGACCAAGACCTCCGAGCCGGAAAAGCCCTCCTCCGACGGGCAGATCGACGAGACCCCCAACGGAGGGGCCGCCACGGGTGGCGGCGGGGACGCGGGCCCCGACGCCCGGATGATCATGCTTAGCGGTGTGCTGATGGTGGCGTTCGCCGGGATCGGCGGCATGGTGCTGCGACGTCGCACCGCGGGCCGAGGCTGATCGGGGTGGCCGGATGAGCACCCCTCCGCCGGGCGGTCAACACCCCGGGCACGTGCCCCACTACCGGCCGGTCCCGGTCCAGCCGCAGTACCCGCACCCGTTCCAGCAGCAGCACGGCCCGCCCTACGGGGAGCCGTACGAGGAGTGGCCGCGAGGCGGACAGCCCGGCGAGCATCTCGACGGTGGGCGGGTGATGCGGTCGGTGCTCATCCTGGCCGGGATCGCCGGGGTGGTCACGGTGCTGGTGGGCATGCTCTACGTACTGGCCGCACCGGAGGAGTACGGCATGGGCGAGCGCACCACGCTGCCACCCAGAAATCAGGCCGCGGCGGCGCCGGTGAACCCGTACTTCCAGGCGCCCCCGACCGTGCCGCCGCCCCAGCCCAGCCTGCCGGCGGCCCCGGCCATGCAGCCCTCCAGCCCGGTCCGCCTGGTCATCCCGCGGCTCGGCGTCAACGCGCCGGTCAGATCCGTCGGGCTCGACGGCAAGGGCGCGATCGAGGTGCCGCCGGTCGGCAACCCGAACCTGGTCGGCTGGTACCGCTCGGGACCCACGCCCGGCGAGGCCGGTCCCGCGATCATGCTCGGGCACAAGGACACGCGTTCGGGAAGCGCGGTCTTCAGCCGCCTCGACGAGATCCGCAACGGCGACGTCGTCGAGGTGCACAGAAAGGACGGCGTCATCGCCGTCTACACCGTCGGCGGGCTGGAGCAGGCGGACAAGTCGGTGTTCCCGACGCAGCGGGTGTACGGCGAGTCGCCGAACCCGCAGCTGCACCTGATCACCTGCGGCGGCACCTATGACCGCACGACCGGTCATTACACGGACAACGTCATCGCCTACGCGACCATGACGAGCACCAGGATGGCCTGAGCGGCACCGCCCGGGCCGGCGCGGTTCGTAAAAGGCGGGGTGTCCTGCCGGGGGGAGAGGGCACCCCGGATAGGGCGTGGACGAAAGTTCTGTTGTAACCTCCTACTGACCGAATGATGCTCGGTTTCGCAGGCAGCTCGGTTCACACGCAGGAGGCACTGTGGCAGAGGCGTACATCGTCGGGGCGGTCCGCACCCCGGTCGGCAAGAAGAAGGGCGGTCTGTCCACCGTCCACCCCACCGATCTGGCCGCGCACACCCTCGGAGCGCTCATCGAGCGTACGGGTGTCGACCCGTCGGCGGTCGAAGACGTGATCATGGGCTGTGTCATGCAGTTCGGCCCGCAGAGCATGGACATCGCACGCAACGCGTGGCTGTCCGCAGGTCTCCCGGAGAGCGTCGCCGGTGTGACCATCGACCGCCAGTGCGGCTCCTCCCAGCAGTCGATCCACTTCGCGGCCCAGGGCGTGCTCTCCGGCACCCAGGACCTCGTCGTGGCCGCCGGGGTGGAGTCCATGAGCATCGTGCCCATGGGGTCGAGTATCAGCGCGGCGCTGGAGAAGGGCATGCCCTTCCCCTTCGGCGAAAAGTGGGTCGAGCGGTACGGCAAGCAGGAGATCTCCCAGTTCCGCGGCGCGGAGCTGATGTGCGAGAAGTGGAACCTCAAGCGCGAGCAGCTGGAGCAGTTCGCGTACGAGAGCCACCAGCGGGCGGCCAAGGCCGTCGCGAACGGCTACTTCAAGGACCAGATCGCCCCGCTCAACGGCGTCGAGGACGACGAGGGCCCGCGCCCGGACACCACGCTGGAGAAGATGGCGTCGCTGAAGACGCTGCGGGACGGCGGGCAGATCACGGCGGCCACCTCCTCGCAGATCTCCGACGGCTCCGGAGCGATCCTGATCGCCTCCGAGCAGGCGGTCCGTGACCACAACCTGACCCCCAGGGCGCGCATCGTCACCCTGGCGCTCACCGGCGACGACCCGGTCTACATGCTGACCGCACCGATCCCGGCGACGCAGAAGGCGCTGAAGAGGGCGGGCCTGTCCATCGAGGACATCGACGTCACCGAGATCAACGAGGCGTTCGCCCCGGTCCCGCTGGCCTGGATCAACGACCTCGGCGCCGACCCGGCCAAGGTCAACCCGAACGGCGGCGCGATCGCCCTGGGCCACCCGCTGGGCGGCACCGGCGCGATCCTGATGACCAAGCTCCTGCACGAACTGGAGCGGACCGGCGGCCGGTACGGGCTGCAGACGATGTGCGAGGGCGGCGGCCAGGCCAACGTCACGATCATCGAGCGGCTGTGACGCCGGTGCCCGCGGCCTCGACCCGCGAGGCACCGTGAGAGATGGGAAAGCCCCGGTCGGCGGACCGGGGCTTTTCCGTGGGTCAGCGACCGCCCTTGCCGGGAATCCGGCGCGGCTGCCGGGTGGGCCTCATCGGTGCGGGCGGCATCGGCATCCGCCGGGGCGTCGCGGGCACCACGTGCTCGGGCAGCGGGGTGTGGGTCTCGGTGCTCTTGGCGGTCTTGGCGGACTTGGACTTGCCGGTGCGCTTGCGGGCGGCATGAATTCGCATATGGACTCCTTGAGGAAAGTGACGACGCGGCGAGATCCCGGGTCGGACGACTCAGCTGCCGCGTCAGACGAACGGGGCTGAAACGCTGAGTGCGGGCGGATCAGCGAAGGCTGATCGACGCCGGCTCTTAGGAGTTGATCCACATGTGAACGACCCTACGACGCCCCTGTCGAGGCGTGCAACCGATTTGTTCGCGCCCCGGCCGCCATCCGGCCGCCCCCGGCCGTCACGCCGCTCCGGGCATCGCGATGGCCGCGGGGAAGGGGACGGCGCGGGCGGAGATCACTTCGGCACGCGGGCGACGCAGAAGACGGTCTGTCCGAACGGCGGGCGGACGAAGCGCTCGATGAGGCGGGTGAGGGGCACCACGGTGCGGTCGTAGATCTTGACCAGCCGGGGGTCGGGGTAGCCGACACCGCCGCGGCGGACCGCGGCCCACCAGGCGATGCCGCCCAGGAAGTTGATCGGTTTGAGCACGTCGATGTCCAGGCCCGCACGGGAGACCGTGCTGCGCAGGGTGGCCGGGGTGTAGCGGGTGACGTGGCCGACCTTGCGGTCGAAGTCTCCGTAAAGCTGCATGTAGCCCGGGACCCAGATGACGATCCGGCCGCCGGGGAGGGTGACCTTGGCGAGCGACCGCAGGGCCTCGACGTCCTCCTCGATGTGCTCCAGGACGTTCATCATCACGACGGTGTCGACCTTCTCGCCGATGGGGATCTCGGTCGGCAGGCCGAACTGGAGCACGTCGATGTCGTCGCGGCCCTCGAAGCGCTTCTGGAGCCGCTCCACGCAGTAGGGGTCGAAGTCGCTGACCACCAGCCGGTCGAGGCGGGGCAGGAACTGCTCGGCGAAGTGGCCAAGCCCGGAACCGATCTCCAGCATGGACCGGCCCACGTGCGGGGCGACCATGTCGAGCTCGTACTGCCGGTAATTCCTGGCCTCGTCCCCACCAAGGTGGTTCTCCAGGGCCTCGTCACCGGCCGCGGGTTGCACTACGCGGTCATACCCAGACATGCGGTTCCGTCCAGCTCGGTTAGGAAAGGCCGCGGCGACAGGCCGCGGCCAGGGACAGCCAGAGTCTAATGGCGCTTCCCTCGGGACGGCCCCTCAAACGATCCACGGGCGGTGCCCCCGGGAGCCGCCCCTGAGGGGATCGGCCTCCGTGTGAGCTCGCCCCCCGATTACCGGCTCCGCCGAATCAGTTATAAAGCACCTGCATTTCCGCGTTTCACGCCGTACGGGGGAAGTTCGACCTCGATACGGCGGTGAGATTTGCACCGAGGGACAAGGAAACCCCCCTGGGGAATCGCCGGTCGGCCGGTCCGTGATTTGAGAGGAGTGCTATTCCCGGTAAGTGGAGAAGGAGCGCGAACCGATGGAACAGGCCCAATGGTGGCGGGGGAACCTGCCCGCGGAGACGGATGGCTTCATCGGCCGGGAAGGCGAGGTGCGGCGGCTGCTGAAGCTGCTGGCCGACACACCGCTGACCACGGTCACCGGTGTCGGCGGCATCGGCAAGTCACGGATCGCGATCAGGGCCGCACGCCGGCGGCACGAGCACCACCCGGACGGCACGTGGCTGGTGGAGCTGTCCGGCGAGCGCGACGGCGACCTGCTCGCCCACACGGTCGCGGCGGTCCTCGGCGTCACCGAGCGGTCCGCGCGGACACAGGACGAGACGCTCGTCGAGTTCCTCGCGGGCAGGAGGCTCCTGCTGCTCCTCGACAACTGCGAGCACCTCCTGCCCGCCTGCCGCGACCTCGTCGCCCGGATCCTGGCGGCGGCGCCGGGGGTGCGGATCATCGCGACCTCCCGCCGGCCGCTCGGGCTGCCGCAGGAGGCGCTGCTGCCCGTCGGGCCCTTCGACGCGCCGTGGCCGCAGGAGGAGGGGATGGCGGGGGACGACGCGCTCCGCCTCCTCCTCGACCGGGCCGCCGCCGTGGCGCCCGGTCTGGAGACGACCGAGACCGGCCTGGCGGCCGCGGCCAGGATCTGCCGACGGCTGGACGGCGTCCCGCTCGCCGTCGAGCTGGCCGCCGGATGGCTGGGGGACATGCCGGTGGAGCGGCTCGCCGACCACCTGGAGAGCCGGTTCGAGACCCCGCCCGACAGCCGGGCACCGGTGCCCCGCCACCGGACCGTACGGGCCGCGATCAGGTGGAGCCACGAACTTTGCGGACCAGGGGAACGCCTGCTCTGGGCCAGGCTCTCGGTCTTCGCGGGAAACTTCGACGCGGCCGACGCCGAGCGGGTGTGCGGCGACGAGCGCCTGGGTGACGTACCGGACCTGCTGGAAAGCCTGGCGAGGAGGTTCCTCCTGGTCCGGGTTCCCGGCGGGTACCGTCAGCCGGTCACGGTCAGGGAGTACGGCAGGGAGCGGCTGGCCCTGCTCGGGGACGAGGCCAGGCTGGTGCGGCGGCACCGCCACCACTACCTCGACCTGGCGCGCAGGGCCGAGACCGGCTGGTACGGCCCCGGGCAGGAGGAGTGGGCCGCCCGCCTCGCCTTCGCCATGACCGACCTGCGTCTCGCCCTCGACCCCGCCTCCCCGGTGTCCGTCGAGCTCGCCGGCACGCTCTGGATCCTCTGGTTCTGCCTGGGCCGATCGAACGAGGGCCGCCACCACATGGCACGCGTACTCGAATCGGCCTCCGTCACCGACCCGCACCTGCCCAGACTCCTGTGGGCCGACGGCTGCGTGGCCATCGCCAGGGGTGAGCTGGAGACGGGGCGCCGCAGGGCCGAGGCGGCGCTGTCCGCGGCCCTCGACTGGGGCGACTACGCGGCGGCCGGGCACGCCCAGCTCCGGCTGGCCAGACGTGCCCTGTGCGCCGGCGCCCTCGACGAGGTCGAGCCGTGCGTCGAGCGCGTGCGCGAGTACTTCCGCAGGGCGGAGGCCGACACGGTCGGCGAACCCCTCGCCCTGGTGACCATGGCGATGGCGGTCACCTGGCGCGGCGAGTTCGACAGGGCCGTCTCGGTCCTCAAGGAGGTGCAGCGGCTCTGTGACGCGCACGGCGAGCGCTGGGCCCGCGCCTGCGGCGACTACGTCCTGTCCATCGCCCAGCTGGGGCTCGGCAGGGTGAGCGAGGCGGCGGAGGCCGCCCGGCAGTCGCTCGACGTCAAGTGGCGCCTGCGCGACGCCACCGGCGTGGCACTGGCCGTCGACCAGCTCGCGGTGATCGCCGCGGTCGAGGGCGACGGCCGCCGCACGGCCAGGCTCCAGGGGGCGGTGGTACGGCTGTGGGCCACCTTCGGGTTGCGGGGCCTCGGCCAGGCGGGCATGTCCGAGCCGAGAACCGTCGCCGAGCGGACGGCGAGGCAACTGCTCGGTGACGAGACCTACGACGCGATCTTCGCCGAGGGGTACGAGACCGACCCGGACGCGGCGGTCGCCTACGCCCTCCACTGAGCGCACTCGCCCGAGGGGGTTTCGCGACACGGCCCGCATGCGGTGGAATCTCTCAGACATCCGCGAAGGAGCCCCCCGACGGACGACGACGAGGCGATCGCCCGATCGCTGGCAGGCGACCTGGACGCCTACGAGGTCCTGGTCGCCCGCTACAGCGTGCTCGCGCACCGCACCGCGGCCATGCTCGGGGCCGCCGACGAGGCCGAGGACGTGGTCCAGGAGGCGTTCGTCAAGGCGTACCGCAACCTGGCGTCCTTCCGCCGGGACGCGCCGTTCCGCCCCTGGTTGCTGCGGATCGTAGCGAACGAGACGCACAACCTGACCCGCTCCCGGGGCCGCAGGGACAGGCTGGCCGCGCGGCTCACCGAGGCGGTCCCGCCGGTGGGTGAGGCCCCGGAGGAGGCGGCCGTCACCACCGACCGGCGGGCGCGGCTCCTCGACGCGGTGCGTACGCTGCCCGAGCGGGAACGCGAGACCGTCGTCTGTCGGTATCTCCTTCAGCTGTCGGAGGCCGAGACCGCCCAGGTGCTCGGTCTTCCCGTCGGCACCGTCAAGTCACGGACCTCCCGTGGCCTGGCCCGTCTGCGCGAGGAGGTGGCGCGTGACCTCATCTGACGACATCGAGGCCAGGCTCCGCGACCTCGGCGAGTTCCTCGACGTCCCCTCCCCACCCCCCGCCGAGGTCGCGCGGGCCGTACGGGCCCGCCTGGAAGAGCCCGTCCCCGAGGCGCCCGCGGTCACGGGTGGCCGGGGAGCGCTCCGGCGGGGGTGGGGGGCGCCGCGGGCCGGCGGGCGGGCGCGGAGGCGGGCGGTGGCCGCCGCCGTCGCGATCCTCGTCGCGCTGTTCCTGGGGGCGACGCCCGCGGGAAGGGCGGCGGTGGTGGAGATCCTGCGCTTCGCGGGCGTCGAGCTCAGGATCGGCGACCCCGGGCCCCTGCCGTCCTGGGCGCCCCGGCCGCTGCCGGGCGAGCGGCGGGTCACCCTGGAGCAGGCCGGACGGCAGGTGGCGTTCCCGATCGCCGTCCCCGCCGCGCTCGGCGAGCCCGCCGAGGTCAGGGTGGGCGACGGCGGCCGGGTGGTCTCGCTGCTCTGGCCCGGCCTCAGGCTGGACGAGTACGACGGTGGCCTCCTGCCCGTCTACCGGAAGGAGCTGGGGCCGCCCTGGCCGCAGGAGACCCGCGTGGGTGACGCGCAGGCCCAGTGGATCCCGGCCCACCACGGCCTGACCTACCTGCCCCGGGGCGGCGGCGCGGCCGAGGCCCGCCCCCGCGCGGCCGGGCCCACCCTCATCTGGCGGCGAGGGCAGGTCGGCCTGCGCCTTGAGGGACCCGGGGACATCGGCCGCGCCCTGGAGATCGCCCGCTCAGTCCGCTGAGGCCAGCCAGTCGTCGATCCCCTGGAGGAGCTTCTTGCGCACCGCCTCCGGTGCCGCCGACGCCCGTATCGACTGGCGGGCCAGCTCGGCCAGTTCCGGATCGGAGAAGCCGTACACCTGCCTGGCGAGCTCGTACTGGGGCAGCAGCCTGGCGCCGAACAGCAGCGGGTCGTCGGCGCCCAGTGCGATCGGCACCCCCGCCTCGAACAGGCGCCGCAGCGGTACGTCCTCGGCCCGCTCGGCCACCCCGAGACCGACGTTGGAGGTCGGGCAGACCTCACAGGTGATCCCCCGGGCGGCGAGGCGTTCCATGAGCTGTGGCGACTCGGCCGCCCTCACCCCGTGCCCGACCCGGTCGGCGTCCAGCACGTCGACGCACTCGGCCACGCTGGCGGCGCCCAGCAGCTCCCCGCCGTGCGGCACGGCCAGCAGGCCCGCCCGCTTGGCCAGCCGGAAGGCCCCGTCGAAGTCACGGGCCCGGCCGCGCCGCTCGTCGTTGGAGAGCCCGAACCCGATCACGCCCTGGTCCATGTAGTGCGTGGCGAGGCGGGCGAGGGTCTTGGCGTCGAGGGGGTGGCGGGTGCGGTTGGCGGCCACCACGACCGCGATCCCTATTCCCGCGTGGTCGGCGGCCCTGCGCGTCGCGTCGAGCATCAGCTCCATGGCCGAGGTGAGCCCGCCGAACCTCGACGCGTACCCGGACGGGTCGATCTGGATCTCCAGCCAGGCCGATCCCTCGGCCGCCTCGTCCTCGGCCGCCTCGCGCAGCAGCCGGTAGACGTCGCTCTCCCGCTGCAGGACGGAGCGCGCGATGTCGTACAGCCGCTGGAACCGGAACCAGCCCCGCTCGTCGGTGGCGCGCAGCCGAGGTGGCCAGTCCTCCTCAAGCGCGTCGGGAAGGTGCAGGCCGTGTTCGCGGGCCAGCTCGACAAGGGTCGAGTGCCGCATGGAGCCGGTGAGGTGCAGGTGCAGGTGCGCCTTGGGCAGTTCGCTGAGGGGACGTGGCATTTCAATAGAGTGCCGTACCTCCGGTGCTCCCCGGTGTTCTTTGGTCCCGACCTGACGGTCCGCTCGCGCGCTGCGGAGGCGAAAGGGGACCTGTATGGCGGAAGGCGACGAGGAGGTTATTTCGGGGCGGGTGTGGCCGGTTTTCGGAAGTGCCCGTCCTTGCCGCATCCCCCGTTATATCTAGGAAATCTAGGAAACGGGCTTTCAGCGGACCATGTCTCCGTGCGACGGTAGACGCACACGTTGTCAGGACGCTGGGGCTGCCATGAAAGCGGACGTCTTCGTCGGCAGGGAGACCGAACTCGCCGACGTCTCCGCACTGCTCGAAAGGGTGCGGCACGTCACGCTGACCGGTCCGGCCGGAGCCGGCAAGTCCTGCGTCGCCCGGCGGCTGGCCCGCACCCTCGAACCCCGGTTCCCGGACGGCGTCCACATCGTGGAGCTGTCGGAGGCGCCCGGCGACCTCGACTCCCTGGCCGAGACGTTCGCCGACGCGATCGGCGTCCGCCGGAGGCCGGGCGTTCCCGCACTGCGGGCACTGGTCGACGAGCTCGTCACGCGCCGGACCCTGCTCGTCCTCGACACCTGCGACCGCGTCGTCGGCGTCACGGGCATCCTGGTCGGCCTGCTGCTGCGCTCGGTCGAGGGACTACGTGTCCTGGCCACCAGCAGGCAGCGGCTGGGCCTGCCCGGCGAGCACCTCTACCCGATCGGCGGTCTGCCCGACGCCGACGCCGTCAGCCTGATCGGCACCCTCACCGGCGGCCTGATCGGCGGCCCCGACGCGGCCGAGCACTGCGGGCGCCTCGACAACCTGCCGCTGGCGATCCGGCTCGCCGTGGCCGGAGGCGGCCCCGGGATCCTCGACGGGCTCGTCACCCTCGACGGCCGCCCGCTCTCCACGGCCGGGCTCGCCGCCTTCGACGGCCGCATGGCCTCGCCCGACGAGCTCGCCGCGGCCTTCGAGAGCCGTACGGACCCCTCGGCCGGTCGTGGAACCCACGGCGAAGGGCACGACGCGGAACCGCACCGGCCCCCCTCCACTCCGCGGCGGCACAGCTCCATGCGCGTCGCCCTCGGCTGGAGCCACGAACTCTGCACCCCGCCGGAACGCCTGCTGTGGGCACGGGCTTCGGTTTTCGCCGGCACCTTCGACATCGAGGCCGCCGAGGAGGTCTGCGCCGGCGGCGTCCTCGCCGCCAAGGACATCCTCGACGGCCTGCTGGGTCTGCTCGACAAGTCCGTGCTGGTCCGCGAGGAGGGCGAGAACGGGGTCCGCTACCGCCTGCTCAACACGGTCCGCGAGTTCGGCCTGGTCTGGCTCGACCGGCTCGGCGAGACCGAGGAGGTCCAGCGCCGCCACCGTGATCACTTTCTCGCCCTGTCCGCCCGCGCCGAGATGAGCTGGCAGGGCCGCCAGCTCGAGTGGTACCGCAGGCTGGTCCTCGAATGCGGCAACATGCGCGGTGCCATCGAATACTGCTACTCCCGGCCGCAGGAGTACCGCCGCGGTCTCGACCTGGTCGGCAACCTGTGGTTCCTGTGGGCGTGCTGCGGCATGCAGGCACCCGGCGACGACCTCCTCCAGCGCGGCCTCGACCTCGACCGCACGGTCAGTCCCGAGCGGGTCAAGGCGCTCTGGGTGCACGCCTGGGTCTCGATCCAGCGCGGCGACCTCGAACGCGCCGAGCGGATCCTCACCGAGTGCGCGGCCGAGGACGCCAACGGCTACGCCACGGCCTACGTCAGCCAGTTCCAGGCCCACCTGGCCGTCGTCAGGGGCGACGTGGGCGAGGCCCTGCGGCTCATCAAGCACGCCCGGGTGCGCCACCGCTCCACCGGCAACGTCTTCCCCGGCTTCCTGCCCACCTACACGGTGGTCGCCACCGCCATGATGCTCGCCGGCCACCACGACCAGGCCGTGTCCATCCTGCGGGAGGGACGTGAGCTCTGCGAGTCCTGCGGCGACTACTGGACCCTCATCCGCCTCGACCTCCTCCTGGGCCAGGCCGAGCACCTCCTCGGCAACACCGCGTCCGCCGCGGAGTCCGCCCGCGACTCCCTGCGCGGCGGCCGCCTGTTCGGCGACACCATCTCGCTGATGGAGGCGCTGGAGGTGTTCGTCGTGATCGCCGAATCATCCGCCGACGACATCTTCGCCGCCACCATGTTCGGGGCCTCCCGCGCCGCCTGGAAGAACGCCGGGGTCCCGCCCAGCCGCTCACCCATGATCGCGAGCCTGATCCGTACGTCCGAGCTGAGGCTGCGCGGGCGTCTGGGCAGGGCGGAGTTCGACCGGCTGGAGGAGCGAGGAGGTTCGATCAGCCTGCGCGACGCCGTGGAACACGCGATCCGGGGGGATCTTTCTTGACGCCGCGCGGCAACCTGCCGGTCGCGATGAACAGTTTCTTCGGACGCGCCGCCGAGCTTGACGAGATCATGAAACTCCTCACCGGAACGCGCCTGCTCACCCTGCACGGCGCCGGGGGCGTCGGCAAGACGCGCCTCGCCCTCCAGGCGGCGCGGAGCGTCCGCGAGGACTACCCCGACGGCGTCTGGGTGGCCGAACTCTCCTCGGAGACGGACGGCGACCTGCTCGCCGGCAGCGTCGCCGGGATGTTCGGCCTGCGCGCGCGGGCCGGACGCCCGGCACTCGCGTCCCTCGTCGAGTTCCTCGCCGACCGGCGGCTCCTGCTCGTCCTGGACACCTGCGAGCATCTCGTCGATCCCTGTGCCGCCATGGTCACGGCCATCCTGACCGGCGCGCCCGACGTACGGATCATCGTGACCAGCCGCCAGGAGCTCTGCCTGCCGTACGAGGTCGTGATGGGCGTCGACCC
Source organism: Streptosporangium sp. NPDC049644 (assembly GCF_040675205.1). Lineage (NCBI taxonomy): Bacteria > Bacillati > Actinomycetota > Actinomycetes > Streptosporangiales > Streptosporangiaceae > Streptosporangium > Streptosporangium sp. NPDC049644. The sequence continues at coordinate 59,786 of NZ_JBFAOJ010000051.1, forward strand.
CTTTCCCGTCCCCCCGCCCGAGGCCGCCGACCTCGCGGGGTACGACGTGATGAGCCTCTTCCTGGACCGTGCGACGGCCGTCGCCCCAGGGCTGCGCACGGACGAGCGGGCCATGATGGCCGTCGCCAGGCTCTGCCGGAGGCTCGACGGCGTCCCGCTCGCCATCGAGCTGGCGGCCAGTCACGCGCGGGGCCTGTCGGCGATCCAGCTCGCCGACCAGCTCGAAGACCGCTTCAGGCTGCCAGCCGACGGCGAGAGGGTCCTCGCACGCCACCACACGCTGCGCACCGCGGCCGGCTGGAGTCACGAGCTCTGCACGCCCGCCGAACGCCTGCTCTGGGCCCGCCTGTCGGTCTTCGCGGGGACCTTCGACGAGGAGTCGGCGCGCGGCGTCTGCGCGGACGAGTGCCTGCCCGACGTGGCCGGCGTGCTCGCGGTACTCGTGGCCAAGTCGGTCGTCGCCCGGGTGGGCGATCGCTACCGCCTGCTCGACACCATCAGGGACTACGGGCGCGACTGGCTCGACGAGCTGGGCGAGGGCGCCCTGATGCGCCGCCGCCACCGTGATCACTATCTGGCCGCCGCCCACCGCATGGACGCCCAGTGGTGCGGCCCCCGCCAGCTCGAATGGGCGCGCTGGGCGCGCGGGGAGCTGTCCAACATCCGCGCGGCACTCGACCGCTGCCTCGCGGACGGTGACCACCGCACCGCTCTGGAGCTGGCCGGAGCCCTGTGGGTTCTCTGGTGTCACCTGGGCCTCGTCCGGGAGGGCCGCCACTACCTCGACCGCGCGCTGGCCGCCGTACCGGCCCCGGACCGAGCCAGGTCAAGACCGCTCTGGGTCGCCGCCCACCTCGCGCTCCTCGCGGGCGACATACCTCTGGCGCGCGAGCGGGCCACGGAGAGCGCCGAGAGCGCCCGGCGCCACGGCGACGGCGAGGCCGAGGCCCACGCCCACCTCCGCCTCGCCGGGGCCTGCCTGCTCGTCGGCGACCTGGAGGGCGCGCGGGGGTACGCGCTGCGCGGAGCCGCCGGGTTACGGCAGGCCGAGCCCACCTCGTCGGGCCTGTTCTCCGTTCCCCTCCTCCTGGCCATGGCCGCCACCTTCGGCGGCGACTTCGACAAGGCGGTGGAGATCCTGCGCGAGACGCGCCGGCACTGCGAGGCGCGTGGAGAGCTCTCCCAGCGAGCTCTGAGTGACTACATCCGCTCGCTGGCCCTTCTGGGCCGGGGGGAGGCCGCCGAGGCCTCAGCGGCGGCCAAGGCGGCGCTGGAGGTCAGCTGGGGGCTGCGAGACGCGGTCGGCGGTGTGCTCGCCATCGACCAGCTCGCCCGGATCGCCGCGGCCGCGGGTGACGGCTTCCGCGCCGCCTGGCTCCTCGGCGCCGCGCAGCGCATCTGGAGCGGTTTCGGGCTGCCCGGCCTCGGGGCCGACACCATGACCGGGCTCCGCGAGGCCGCCGCGGCCCGCGCCGAGGGTCTGATCGGAGAGACCGCCTACGCGCGGGCCCTCGCCGAGGGGGCGGCCTCCCACTTCGAGTCCGCGGTGACCTACGCCCTGCGCGACTGAACCGGACCCGTCCGGCGAGTACCGAGGCCGTCCGCCGCCACCCCGCCGGTCGGAGCCCGACCGGGCGGGGAGGGGTGCGACCGGCCCTGGAGAGGCGCTCAGCGGGCCTGGCCGAGGAACTTGACGATGCGGCCCACGCCTTCGACCAGGTCGTCGTCGCCGAGCGCGTAGGACAGGCGGAAGTAGCCCGGGGTGCCGAACGCCTCCCCGGGGACGACGGCCACCTCGGCCTCCTCCAGGACGAGTTCGGCCAGCTCGGCGGAGGTCGCCGGGCGACGGCCGCCGAAGTCCTTGCCCAGCAGCTCCTTGACCGACGGGTAGGCGTAGAAGGCGCCCTTCGGTTCGGGGCAGAACACGCCCGGGATCTCGTTGAGCATCCGGACCATGGTCTGGCGGCGGCGGTCGAAGGCCTCGCGCATCCGGGCCACGGCCGACAGGTCGCCGCCGACGGCGGCCAGCGCGGCGATCTGGGCGACGTTGGAGACGTTGGAGGTGGCGTGCGACTGCAGGTTGGTCGCGGCCTTGACGACGTCCTTGGGGCCGATCAGCCAGCCCACCCGCCAGCCGGTCATCGCGTAGGTCTTGGCGACACCGTTGAGGATCACCACCTTGTCGCCCAGCTCGGGGGCCACCGTGGCGATGCTCGCGAACGTCGCGTCGCCGTAGGTCAGGTGCTCGTAGATCTCGTCCGTGACGACCCACAGGTCGTGCTCGGCGGCCCAGCGGCCGATCTGGGCGACCTGCTCGGGGGAGTACACCGCGCCGGTCGGGTTGGACGGGGAGACGAACAGCAGGACCTTGGTCCGGTCGGTGCGCGCCGCCTCCAGTTGCTCCACGCTCGCCAGGTAGCCGGTCGTCTCGTCGGTCACCACGTCGACCTGGACGCCGCCGGCCAGCTTGATCGCCTCGGGGTAGGTGGTCCAGTAGGGGGCGACGACCAGAACCTCGTCGCCCGGGTCGAGCAGCGTGGCGAACGCCTCGTAGACGGCCTGCTTGCCGCCGTTGGTGACCAGGACCTGGGCCGCGTCGACCTGGTAGCCGGAGTCGCGGAGCGTCTTGTCGGCGATGGCCTGCTTCAGCTCGGGAAGGCCGCCGGCCGGCGTGTACTTGTGGAACCTGGGGTTCCGGCACGCCTCGACGGCCGCCTCGACGATGTAGTCCGGAGTGGCGAAGTCCGGCTCGCCGGCGCCGAAGCCGATGACCGGGCGGCCTGCCGCCTTCATCGCCTTGGCCTTGGCGTCCACGGCCAGCGTGGCGGACTCTGAGATCGCGGAGATGCGTGTTGAGATGCGGGGACGGGTCATACCTCCATGGTTACAGACCTGTGCCGCTGTTCCCGCCGGGTATCCACTATCCGGACGGGCCGCTCCGGCAGGCCCGAGCGGCCCGGGAGAGATTCGCCGAGCTGGGCGATCGCCCGCCGGTTCGACGAAGTGGGCAATCAGCCGTAGACTCCGGCATGTTCTTTCCGCCGCATGCGTGAACCGGCGGTCAAGACCGTGAGCCGCGGACAAACTTCGGTCCAACCGATGTATGGTGGTTCATGTCTTAGGGCACTAGCGCAATTGGTAGCGCACCGGTCTCCAAAACCGGCGGTTGGGGGTTCGAGTCCCTCGTGCCCTGCGAGGAGCGGTCCGCGCATCTGGCGTCTAGCGCGCCGCTGATATGCGTTGGACTCGATGGATTCAGGTGAGGACTGTGGCGATCGACACGCGCGGCGAAACCGCAGACAAGCCGAGCGGTGAGAAGAAGACGAAGCGCACTTCTCCCGCCCTTTTCTATCGGCAGGTTGTCGCCGAGCTGCGTAAGGTCATCTGGCCCACGCGCAAAGACCTCATTTCGTACACCATCATCGTCCTGGTCTTCGTTCTGATCATGGTCGGGATCGTGTCGGCTTTGGACGCGCTGTTCACCGAGGGCGTGCTGAGAATCTTCGGCGGAGCCTGAGCCGCGGTCTCCGGCGGGCGGGCCGCCCTGCGGACGAGTCCATCAGCCATCGACGAAAAGAGAAAGAGCACCGTGTCCGAGTCTGCACAGTCGGCCGGCGAGCCCCGCGAAGAGCGCGAGGACGAGCTGGAGAAGGCCGTAGACGTCACCGAGGATTCGCCTGGCGAGTTCGACGGGCAGGATGTCGACGCCGAAACCGACGCCGACGCCGAAAACGAGGCCGAGCAGGCCCCGGCCGGCGCCGTCGACGAAGACGGTGACGTCCTTCCCGACGTCGACCCGGTCGAGGAGTTCAAGCGGCACCTGCGGGGTCTGTTCGGCGAGTGGTACGTCATCCACTCCTACGCCGGTTACGAGAACCGCGTGAAGTCCAACATCGAGACCCGCACGCAGTCCCTCAACATGGAGGACTACATCTTCCAGGTCGAGGTGCCCACCCACCACGTGACCGAGATCAAGAGCGGCAAGCGCCAGCTGGTCAAGGAGCGGGTGCTGCCCGGCTACGTGCTGGTCCGGATGGAGCTCACCGACGAGTCCTGGTCCGCGGTGCGTAACACGCCCGGCGTGACCGGCTTCGTCGGCCTCTCCAACAAGCCGAGCCCGCTGAGCCTCGAAGAGGTCGCCAAGCTGCTCGCGCCCGAGCCGTCGGAAGAGGTCAAGAAGTCGACCGCGAAGGCCTCCGCCGCGACCGTCGACTTCGAGGTCGGTGAGTCCGTCACCGTCATGGACGGCCCGTTCGCCACGCTGCCCGCCACGGTCAGCGAGATCAGCGCCGAGTCGCAGAAGCTCAAGGTGCTCGTGTCGATCTTCGGTCGCGAGACCCCGGTCGAGCTCTCGTTCAACCAGGTCTCGAAGATCTAGGCCGGTCGCGTAGACTTCGTCAGTCTGCCCCGCGGTCGCGGGGATGTTCCGTCCACCGCGCCGGCCAAGCTGCGGCCGCCGTCGTGGGCCCAGCGGTGGTGGGCCCCGCGGCCGCGGGGACTCAGGAACACCGTTCAGAGAAGAAGGACCCGGAGAGAAGCATGCCTCCTAAGAAGAAGCTCGCCGCGCTGGTCAAGGTTCAGCTCCCCGCTGGCCAGGCCACGCCCGCGCCGCCGGTCGGTACCGCCCTCGGTCCGCACGGCGTCAACATCATGGACTTCGTGAAGCAGTACAACGCTGCCACCGAGGCCCAGCGCGGCAACATCATCCCCGTTGAGATCACCATCTACGAGGACCGCACCTTCACCTTCGTCACGAAGACGCCTCCGGCGCCTGAGCTGATCAAGAAGGCCGCCGGTGTCGCGAAGGGTTCGGCCGTCCCGCAGAAGGACAAGGTCGGCAAGCTCACCAAGGAGCAGCTGCGCCAGATCGCCGAGACCAAGATGCAGGACCTCAACGCCAACGACATCGAGGCGGCCGAGAAGATCATCGCCGGCACCGCCCGGTCGATGGGCATCACGATCGCCGACTAGTGACACCCGCCGTACGGACCCGGCGGCGACCTCGCGGCGTGAAGCGCGTCCACGAGATCGAGCAGGGGACGGCGGCGAACGCGATCTCGATCGCGTCAGACCACCAAACGTCGAAGTAAGTGGAGGGGCCGGCGCAGGCCCACACCACGGACACTCGGATTCACAGGAGTGAGCAAGTGAAGCGCAGCAAGGGATTCCGCGCCGCAGCGGCGCAGGTCGACCGCGACACCCTGTACAGCCCGGCCCAGGCGGCCAAGCTGGCCAAGGAGACCAACGTCGCCAAGTTCGACGCCACCGTCGAGGTGGCCCTGCGGCTGGGTGTCGACCCCCGCAAGGCCGACCAGATGGTCCGCGGCACCGTCAACCTCCCGCACGGCACCGGCAAGACCGCCCGGGTCCTGGTCTTCGCGACCGGTGACCGTGCCGAGGAGGCGCGCGCCGCGGGTGCCGACATCGTCGGTGCCGACGAGCTGATCGACGAGGTCGCCAAGGGCCGCCTCGACTTCGACGCCGTTGTCGCCACCCCGGACCTCATGGGCAAGGTCGGCCGCCTGGGCCGCGTGCTCGGCCCCCGTGGCCTGATGCCGAACCCCAAGACCGGCACCGTGACCCCGGCCGTCGGCAAGGCCGTCACCGACATCAAGGGCGGCAAGATCGAGTTCCGTGTCGACCGGCACGCGAACCTGCACTTCATCATCGGCAAGGTGTCCTTCGGCGAGCGTCAGCTCATCGAGAACTACGCCGCCGCCCTCGAAGAGGTGATCCGTCTCAAGCCGTCCGCGGCCAAGGGACGCTACGTCAAGAAGGTCGTCTTCTCCACGTCCATGGGCCCCGGCATCCAGGTCGACCCCAACCAGACGCGGGCGCTGACCGCCGAACTCGACGCCTGATACCAGACGTCTTTCGCAGCGGGGCGCCCACCCAAAGTCACGATGGGTTTGGCCGGGGATGTTGTTAAAATAGGTAGCCGCGGGGTTTTCGACGGGGAAGTTTTTTTTTTTGTTTTTAGT
>NZ_JBFAOJ010000052.1:0-65423 GCF_040675205.1 Streptosporangium sp. NPDC049644
GGGAGTGGTCGTCTGGTTCGCGGGTACGGGGCGCCGCATGCGACGGAACGAGGGGTGTTCCGCCGGGCATCAACGCTTCCCGAGGTATCTGTTCAACTGCGGATCGCGCATCTGATGCGCAGCCAGTTCAAGGACGGCGTCTGGTTCGCCGACCTGGCCCGCCTCCAGGACTCGATGAAGTCGATCGCCCGCTGGACCCGGCCGAGCAGGTTCCTGGCGTCGTGGTCGAAGTCCTCCAGGATCAGGAAGCGCCCCTGCCACTGCAGGGAGTGCCGGTACAGGACCCGCTCGACGGAGTCGGCGGGTGAGGGTTTCCTGGCGATGTAGATCACCGTGAGGATGAGGAGGTAGAAACCGATCAGCGTGGTGAGCACGGTCGCGGACGCCGGGAGCGGGACGCCGCCGAGTGCCAATCCGCCCGCCGCGACCGCGGCCGAGCCGCCGAAGAGTCCGATGAGCACTCCCGGAACCCGGGGTTCGTCGTTCCCCCTTGGGACACGTCCGGTGCGAAGGCGGTAGAGCAGGGGCCCGTTATGACGAAGGAGTTCGGCGATGTCCCTCGGCACCTCAGGATCGACCACCACGCGCTGCACAGGCTCGCCCCCTTTGCCACGTTTCAAAAGCATAGCGATTAACGGTGTTTCAGGTCATGCGTCCTCCCATGGTGCCTCTTTTGGTGCCTCTTTGCCCGCCGGTGACGCGGGCCAAAAAGGTGATCGTGACAATTGTTCCGGACCCGAGGCCGCGTCAGGCGGGGTTCGCCGGGGAAGTCCGGGGGCGAGCGGGCAGGGAGGGCCTTTCCGGGGCGCCCTGGCGGACCTCGCGAGGCCGGAGTTGTCGGAGGAGGACCGGGTGCGACAAAGTGGTCAAAATGAAGGAACGACTCCTTTCCATCGCGGTCCTCGGGCTGCTCGTGTCCGGGTGCGGCTCCGAGGCGTCGCTCGGACAGGGCGTGCTGGAGCAGGCGCGGCGGCAGGGAGCGGCTCCGGAGCTGATCTACGCACTGGATCTGCCGGGGTACCGGCTGGCCGAGCAGTCGGCCGGGGTGGTCGGGAACGACGGGTTCGGAGCCTTCTACTTCTCCGGGGGCGCGCGCGTTCAGCTGAGGGTCGACCGCGGCACGTTCAGCGACGCCCTGTGCGCGGACACGCCGCTGATGGACGCGGAACCGCCGTCGGCACCGGTGAGGTGCGAGCGTGACGAGGTGGGCTGGTACCGATCGGGCGGGGGCCGCCATGAGTACACGGCGGTCCGAGCCGATCACTTCATCCGGTTGAACGGCCGCGTCGACGAGGTCGACCGGGCCGCGCTGAAGGCGGCCGTGGCCGGAGCGCGGCACGCGGTCCCGGACGGTTCCACGACGCCCTCACCGCCGCCCGGCCCGGTGGAGCGCGGCGATCTGCCGACCAGCGGCGACGGTGCGCCGAACAACGAGGTGGGACCCGGCGGCTGATCCGCGGAGCCGCTCCTGTCGCTCCGCGCGGGCGGCACGGCGCCGGGAAACAGAAAATCCCAGGCCGAGGGCCTGGGATTTCTCTGGTGGACGATACAGGGATTGAACCTGTGACCTCTTCCGTGTCAGGGAAGCGCTCTCCCGCTGAGCTAATCGTCCTCGGGTACCACCAGAGCGGAAGACGGGATTCGAACCCGCGACCCTCACCTTGGCAAGGTGATGCTCTACCACTGAGCCACTTCCGCATTTCGCTTCGGGTTTCCCCTCGGCGCTCGCACCACCCTACCGGATCCCGGGGGTCCGAAGGTCGTGCGCTGAGGTGGAGACGGGATTTGAACCCGTGTAGACGGCTTTGCAGGCCGTTGCCTCGCCTCTCGGCCACTCCACCAGCCAGATCCCTGAAAGGACCTGCCGGAGCGGAAGACGGGATTCGAACCCGCGACCCTCACCTTGGCAAGGTGATGCTCTACCACTGAGCCACTTCCGCGTGCTCCCCGGAGACGACTCCGGGGCACGTGAAAACTCTAGCGCCTCCGCAGGGCGGATGCGCGCAAGGCTCGGATCTTCACCTGCCGGCCGGCTGGACGTCGGAGGCCCGGACGAACATGATCCGGTGCCCGAACTGGATCTGCCGGTAGCGGGTCTCACCCCTGACGACGCGGTGCTCGGCGGGATCGAAGGCGGCCGCCCGCAGGTAGGAGGCGCGGGTCGTCGGGCCGGAGCTGTAGACCTGCCCGGCGGGTATCGAGTACTGCAGCGGGGTCAGGGCCTGCACGGGGACGCCCACCGGGTAGGCGTGCGCCTTCGGGTAGGCCCTGCCGTACACCCTGATCGGGGCGCGACCGGGTCTGGGCGTCACCAGGGGGCCTGACGCGGGCAGGGAGGTGGGGGCCTCGGCGGGGTCGCTGAACCACGCCTTCCGGCCGAGGTACCAGATCGCGGTCCAGCCGTCCCTGCGCTCGGCGAGCGCGTACCGCTGGCCGCTGGAGGCGCGGGCGGCGTGGTCGTAGACGCTGTACGTGGAGTCGCCGGTGGGGTGCTTGCCGATATCGGAGACCAGCGGCGCGGTGAGGGAGGGGCGGGTGTGCAGCCAGACCGAGGAGGCGCCCAGGCCGCGGCACCCTCCAGGACAGCCGGTGAAGTTCGGGCTGTTGGTGCCGTAGTCGGGTTTGATCAGCACCGAGCGCGCGGCGTCACCGCCGGAGGCGCGCAGCGGGCTGCCGAGCAGTTCGAAGTAGTGGCTCCAGTCCCAGTACGGGCCGGGGTCGTCGTGCATGCCGCTCACGGTCTCCGGGGTGGTGCCCGGCACGTTGTCGTGTCCCAGAATGTGCGCCCGGTCGAGAGGAACGTCGTACTTGGCCGCGAGGTGGCGTACCAGTCTGGCCGAGGCCCGGTACATCGCCTCGGTGAACCAGGATCCGCCCCTGGCCAGATAGCCCTCGTGTTCCAGGCCGATGGAGCGGGAGTTGACGTACCAGTTTCCGGCGTGCCAGCCGATGTCCCTGGCCCGTAGGTGCTGGGCGATGTGGCCGTCGCTGGAGCGGATGGTGAAGTGCCAGCTCAGGTATTCGGGGTTCCTGACCAGGCGGGTCATCGCGTCGTAGCTCGTCTCGCCGTCGTGGATCACGATGTAGTCGATCTTCCGGGGGCCGTCGGAGCGGTCATGGTTGCCGTAGCCGCCGTCCTTGAGCCGCCGGTAGACGGCGGGGAGCCACTCGCAGGAGACGTTCCTCGGGCAGTCGGGCCCCGCGGTGCTTCCCGCGGTGCTTCCCGCGACGGGGTCCGCGGCGGGAGCCGCCGCGAGGGCCGCCGGCATCACCGTGGGCAGGGGGGAGGGGGCCGAGGCGAGCACAGTGGTGATCTTCGTGGCAGGCTCCGTCGCGGGTTTCACGACGATGTCCGTGACGGGTTCGGGCGTGGGTGTGGGGGTGGGGCCGTGCGCGCGGCGCTGTGCCATCGGAGCGGGCGGTTCGGAGAGTGGTGCCCGCGGCGTGGGGAGGCCCGGCGTCGCGGGCAGTACCACCCGCTCGCCGTCATCGGTCACCCGCGCGGCACCGGCCTGGATCGTCGCGTAGACCTCGTCGGCGAAGGACCGTGCCGCCTCCGTCCCCACGGCGCCCTCCTCCGGTACGCCGGGATAGCGGGCCACCGCGCCGTACCAGCCCGCCGGGCCGGCGTCGGGACTCCCGCCGGTGCGGCGCCGGTAGTCGGCGAGCAGCGCGGCACCGCCCATGATGTTGGCGGAGGGGTCCTCGCGCAGCCGGCGGAGGGGCAGGCCGGTCAGTTCCGAGGCCCGTCGCAGGGTGTCCCGGGGTGGCGCCGCCGCGGTGGTCGGAAGGGCGATCACGCGTGGCCGGGTCTCGTCGCCGCGCGGGTCCTCGCCGACACCGTGGGGCCGGCCCGGCCTGGCCCGGCCGTCGACCAGATGCATCGGGCCGTAACCGGCGGAGACGCTGGGCAGCCCGCGGTGGCCCTCCCAGCGGGACTCCAGGTAGGAGACCGCGAGCAGCACGCTCTCCGGCACCCCGTACGTCCGCGCCGCCTTCGCGAAGGCGGCCTGCCTGCCGGACCGCGCACCCGCCCCCGCCGATGACGACGGGCCGGCGACAGCGCCGGGGGAGGCCGCGGCCGTGGCGGGTGCCGGGCGCTTCCAGGGCCAGGTCGGCCGGCTCCCCGGGTACGCCGCCTGTGCCGGGACGGCCGAGACCAGTACGGCGAGAGCGGTGACGACGGTGATCCCCGGCAGACGGCGCATGATGGTTCCTCCCCCTCTGATGGCTACTTAGAGTTATCAGAGATTGCTGATTGTCGCGCGTTGTGGCGGGGTTGCGGCATTGTGGAGATTCTCTGCCCGAAATCGGGCAGAAAACTTGGTGTGCTCTCTCCCGGATGCGTATGGTCCTGCTCTGTGCCCACGACACGGCATCCGTATGAGGATCTGATCACTCACCTGACCCGGACGAGCGCGCTCGGCCCGGGGGAGGCGGCGCGAGTCGTCGCCGACGTGCTGGCCTACTTCTCCGAACCCGTTGAGGAGTTCGTCAGGCGGCGTCACGCGGAGCTCAAGGGGAGAGGGCTGGTCAATGACGAGATCTTCCCTAGGCTGATCGCTGAGCTGGCGGTACGCCGTGTCGCCGCACCTGAACTCTCCCTGCGCCAGCTGCGCCGGATCGTCTACGGATAAGGAACGGTTACATGTGTGGAATCGTGGCCTATGTAGGGCCCAAGGACGCGGCCCCCATCCTGCTGGAGGGTCTGCAGCGTCTTGAATACCGAGGCTACGACTCGGCCGGGATGGTGGTCTCCAACAAGGGCCTGAAGATGCGCAAGGTCAAAGGCAGGGTGGCCGACCTGGCGGCGGTCGTGCCCGCGCGGTTCAAGGGCGGGCTGGGCATCGGCCACACCCGCTGGGCCACCCACGGCGCGCCCAGCGACGTCAACGCCCATCCTCATCTGTCCGGCGACGAGCGCATCGCCGTCGTGCACAACGGCATCATCGAGAACGCCGACGAGCTGCGCGCCAAGCTGGAGGCGGACGGCGCGATCTTCCTGTCGGAGACCGACACCGAGGTGCTCTCGCACCTGATCGCCCGTACGGTCAAGGAGTCCGACTCCCTGGAGGAGGCCGTCAGGACCGCGCTCAAGCGGGTCGTCGGCACGTACGGCATCGCGGTGATCGACTCCGAGCGCCCCGGTGAGGTGGTGGTGGCCCGCAACGGGAGCCCGATCGTGCTGGGCATCGGGGAGAAGGAGATGTTCGCCGCCTCGGACGTCGCCGCGCTGGTCCGCTACACCCGCCAGGTGGTCCACCTGGAGGACGGCGAGATCGCCGTGCTCAAGGCGGACGGGTTCAACACCTTCGCCAGCGACGCGCGGGAGACGGCCAAGGAGCCGCTGACCGTCGACTGGGAGGCGGGGCACTACGACACGGGCGGCTACGAGCACTACCTGCTCAAGGAGATCTCCGAGCAGCCCGACACCGTGGCCAGGACGCTTCGCGGGCGTCTGGACGACCGCTTCCACATCGCCCACCTGGGCGGCCTCAACATGGACGCGCGGGAGACCCGGTCGTTCCGCCGGGTGAAGATCATCGGCTGTGGTTCCGCGTACTACTCGGGCCAGATCGGCGCGCAGCTCATCGAGGAGCTGGCGCGCATCCCGGCCGACGCGGAGCCGGCCAGCGAGTTCCGCTACCGCAGCCCGGTGGTGGAGGCGGACACCCTGTACGTGGCGATCAGCCAGTCGGGGGAGACCTACGACACCCTCGCCGCCGTCCAGGAGCTCAAGCGCAAGGGCGGCCGGGTGCTCGGCATCGTCAACACCGTGGGCAGCGCGATCGCCCGAGAGTGTGACGGCGGCGTCTACCTGCACGCGGGTCCCGAGGTCTCGGTGGCGAGCACGAAGGCGTTCACCTCGACCGCCGTGGCCTTCGCGCTGCTCGCGCTGCACCTCGGCCGGGTGCGGGACCTGTCTCCCGCCGACGGCCGCCGGATCTGCGAGGGCCTGCGGAGGCTGCCGGACCAGATCAAGGAGATCCTGGCGCTGGAGCCGCAGCTCCAGGAACTGGCGAAGAAGTACGCCGAGGCGCCGAGCATGATGTTCGTGGGCCGGGTCCGGGGATATCCGGTGGCCCGCGAGGGCGCACAGAAGCTCAAGGAGATCTCCTACGTGCACGCCGAGGCGTACCCGGCCAGCGAGCTCAAGCACGGGCCGCTGGCGCTGATCGGCCCGGACATGCCGACCGTGGCGATCGTTCCCGACGACGAGCTGCTGGACAAGAACCTCACCACGCTGGGTGAGATCCGCGCCCGGGGCGGCCGGGTGCTCATGGTCGGTCACCGCGCGGTGGACCCCAAGCTGGCCGACGACTGCGTGGTGGTGCCCAGGAACGAGATCGAGCTGGACCCGATCCTGCTGTCGATCCCGCTTCAGCTCTTCGCCTACCACGCCGCCGTGGCGCTGGGGCGGGACGTCGACAAGCCCCGCAACCTGGCCAAGAGCGTCACGGTGGAGTGAGAGGGCTCCGGGGGCGGCCGCCGACGGTGGTCGCCCCGGCCTGTAACGGATAGTGATAAGGCGGTAACCTATGGTATAGGGGGTTCTTGGGGGAAGGGGCGCTTATGCGCCGTAGGAGGTTTTTCGCGCTGGTCGCGGGTGCCATGGTCGTCGCGGGCTGCGACCTGAACGGTGACTCCGCCGGCTCGGCCGTGGGCCGCCTGAGCATCCTCGAACCCACCGCCGACGGCCACGGCTGGGACGGGATCGCGGGCAGGCTCGCCTCCGTCCTGGTCCTGTCGGGGCTGGCGCGCTCCGCCATGGCCGTCGAGCGGCCGGGACCCCTGGGTTCCGTCCCGCGTGACGCGTTCGGCGCCGTGCGCGGCTCGTTCGCGCGCGAGGGCAGGCTGCTCGTCGCCGCGATGCCGATGGTGACGGCCGCGGAGATCGCCAACACCGCCGCGGTGGTGGACGCCACCACCCCCCTCGCCCGCCTGGTCGGCGACTGGACGGTCCTGGTCGTCCCCTCGGACTCCCGTCTGCGCACCTTCGAGGACTTCGCCGCGGAGCTGCGCCGCACCCCGGCGGCGCTGACGGTCGGCGGCCGGCCGGAGGGCGGTTCCGACCACGTGCTCTACGGCATGATCGGCAAGTGCCTCGGGGTGGACACCCGGTTGCTGGAGTACGCGGGGTTCCACGGTGCCGAGGACGCGGCCGAGGCGCTCCAGGTCGGACGGGTCGCGGCCCTGCTGGGGTCGGCCCGCGCCCTGCGACCCGAGATCGCCGCGGGCCGCCTGCGTCCCCTGGTGGTCTCCTCGGGCAGCCGGCTCGACGGGATCGACGCGCCGACGCTCCTGGAGGTCGAGGTCCGGCTGGAGTACAGCGACTGGTGCGGCCTGCTGGGACCCAAGGGCATGGGCCAGGCGGACCGGGACGCCGCGATCGCCCTGTGTGACAGGATCGACGCCGCGCCGCGCTGGCGCGCCCTGTGCGCGGCCAATGGATGGAGCCGGGTCTACCTCAGCGGTGACGACTTCCGTCAGTGGCTCTTCACCGAGACGGCCCGCACCCGCGGGGTGCTCCACGAGCTCGGACTGCTGAAGTCTTCCGACACAACTTGTTGGGGTAGTTGCGTCAGACGCCCCTAGATGTAGGATCCTGCTCGTTGCTGGTTCGCCCCGGGAGGGGCGAGGCAAGAGGGAACCCGGTGAGATTCCGGGACTGCCCCGCAGCGGTGAACGGGAACGAAAGCCGTCATGTGAGCACTGGGTGAGCCATGCCCGGGAAGCGACGGCCGGTAGGCACGCGCAGGGCGCCCGTGAGTCCGAAGACCTGCCGGTGACGTGATTGTCCAGGGCCTCGTGGGAGGGCCCGCGGAACGAGGCGGTCCGGCGTGCCCGGGATCGCTCGCGGACGCGTGCCCCTCCGGCGGAGCCACAGGGGGAAGTTCGAGCGAGCGAGGGACACCACGTGACACAGGTATTGGCGGAGACGGCGGCGGAGAGCGCGGGGAACGCGCCGGTCGATCGCAGGCAGGCCATCGACGAGGCCGCCGCCCGAGTGATCACCGACCCCGAGAACTCCAGGGTCGCCGCCGCGCTGCTGGCCGAGCTGATCGCCGACGAGGCCGCCGAGCACGGCGTCCGCGACTTCTCCGAGTCGGTCGCCGCGACGCACGAGGCGGGGTTGATCGCCGACGGGCTCGCGGAGTTCGTGGCCGCCCATGCCGGGGTCCTGGACGCGCTCATCGAGCCGGACGCCGACGCCAGATTCGAGTACTTCGGTCTGCGTACCGTCTACGACCGCTACCTGCTGCGTCACCCGCGCACCCGCAAGGTGCTGGAGCGCCCGCAGCACTTCTTCCTCCGGGTGGCCTGCGGCCTGTCCGAGACCGTCGAGGAGGCCGCCGAGCTGTACGCGCTCATGGCCACCCTGTCCTACCTGCCCAGCTCGCCCACGCTGTTCAACTCCGGCTCGCGCAGACCCCAGCTCTCCTCGTGCTTCCTGCTCGACTCGCCCCGCGACGAGCTGGAGGCCATCTACGAGCGCTACGGGCAGGTCGCGCGGCTGTCGAAGTACGCCGGGGGCATCGGGATCGCCTGGAGCCGGATCCGCTCGCGGGGCTCGCTGATCCGCGGTACCAACGGCCATTCCAACGGCATCGTGCCCTGGCTGCGCACCCTGGACGCGAGCGTCGCCGCGGTCAACCAGGGCGGCCGCCGCAAGGGCGCGGCCTGCGTCTACCTGGAGCCCTGGCACGCCGACGTCGAGGAGTTCCTCGAACTGCGCGACAACACCGGCGAGGAGGCCCGCCGCACGCACAACCTGAACCTGGCCAACTGGATCCCCGACGAGTTCATGCGCCGGGTCGAGGCCGACGGCGTGTGGTCACTGTTCGACCCCAAGGAGGTCCCGCACCTCACCGACCTGTACGGCGCCGCGTTCGACGACGCCTACCGGGCCGCCGAGGCCGAGGGCCGGTTCACCGCGCAGCTCCCCGCCCGCACCCTGTACGGCCGGATGATGCGCACGCTCGCGCAGACCGGCAACGGCTGGATGACCTTCAAGGACGCGGCCAACCGGACCTCCAACCAGACGGCCAGGCCGGAGAACGTCATCCATCTGTCGAACCTCTGCACCGAGATCCTTGAGGTCACCAGCGACGCCGAGACCGCGGTCTGCAACCTCGGCTCGATCAACCTGGCCGCCCACCTGTCTCCGGGCACCGAGGAGGGGATCGACTGGGCGCGGCTGCGTGCGACGGTCCGCACCGCCGTGCGGTTCCTCGACCGCACCATCGACCTGGGCTTCTACCCGACCCCCGAGGCCCGGGCCGCCAACCAGAGGTGGCGCCCGATCGGGCTCGGCGTGATGGGTCTGGCCGACGTGCTGTTCACGCTGCGGCTGCCGTTCGACTCGCCGCGGGCACTGCGGCTGTCCACCCGGATCTCCGAGGAGATCGCGCTGGCCGCCTACCGGACCTCCTCGGACCTGGCCGCGGAGCGTGGCCGCCACCCCTCCTACCAGGAGACCAGGGCCGCCGCCGGGGTGCTCCACCCCGACCACTACGGGGCCGCGACGTCGGCCGCGTGGACGGAGCTTCGGGAGCGGATCGCCGGAACGGGGCTGCGTAACTCGCTGATGATCGCGATCGCGCCCACGGCCACGATCGCCTCCATCGCCGGTTGTTACGAGTGCATCGAGCCGCAGGTCTCCAACATCTTCAAGCGAGAGACCCTCTCGGGTGAGTTCCTCCAGGTCAACCGCTATCTCGTCGCCGACCTGCGGGCCCGGGGGCTGTGGACCTCGCGGATCCGTGACGCGATCAAGCGCGCCGACGGCTCCGTCCAGGACATTCCCGAGATCCCCGCCGACCTGAGGCTGCTCTACCGGACCGCCTGGGAGCTGCCGCAGAAGGCGCTGATCGACCTGGCCGCCGCGCGTACCCCGTACATCGACCAGTCGCAGTCGCTGAACCTGTTCATGGCCACGCCGACCATCGGCAAGCTCTCCTCGATGTACGCCTACGCCTGGAAGTCGGGCCTGAAGACCACCTACTACCTGCGCTCGCGCCCGGCCACCCGGATCGCGCAGGCCACCGTGGCGGCACCGGCGGCCGGGGAGGTCCCCGTCATCGACCCCGAGGCCGTCGCCTGCTCCCTGGAGAACCCCGAGTACTGCGACGCCTGCCAGTAGACCTGCCGGTGCCCCGTCCAAGGGCAACCCGTCCCCCCAGCCACCCCTCGGCCACCCCGAAAGGCGTTCTCCCGATGTTGCTCGACCCCGGCATGGATCTCACCCTGCGGCCGATGCGCTACCCCGAGTTCTACGAGCGCTACCGGGCCGCGATCCGCAACACCTGGACCGTCGAGGAGGTGGATCTCGCCTCCGACCTGGCGGACCTGGCGAGGATGACCTCCGAGGAGCGTCACCTGATCAACCGCCTCGTGGCGTTCTTCGCCACCGGCGACTCGATCGTGGCGAACAACCTCGTCCTCAACCTCTACCAGCACCTCAACGCCCCCGAGGCGCGCCTCTATCTCAGCAGGCAGCTGTTCGAGGAGGCGGTGCACGTCCAGTTCTACCTGACCCTGCTGGACACCTACCTGCCCGACCCCGACGAGCGGGTCAAGGCGTTCGCCGCGGTCGAGCACATCCCCTCGATCCGTGACAAGGCGGAGTTCTGCTTCCGCTGGATCGACTCGCTCGGCGGGCTGGCCCGGCTGGAGACCAGGGAGGACCGGCGGGCGTTCCTGCTCAACCTGATCTGCTTCGCGGCGTGCATCGAGGGCCTGTTCTTCTACGGGGCCTTCGCCTACGTCTACTGGTTCCGCTCCAGAGGGCTGCTCAGCGGCCTGGCCACCGGGACGAACTGGGTCTTCCGTGACGAGTCCATGCACATGGAGTTCGCCTTCGGCGTCGTGGAGACCGTACGGGCCGAGGAACCCGAGCTGTTCGACGACAAGCTCACCGAGCAGGTCACCCGGATGATCGAGGAGGCGGTGGCGGCCGAGCTGGCCTTCGCGGCCGACCTGTGCGGCGACGGCCTGCAGGGAATGGGGGTGGAGCAGATGCGGCGCTATCTTGAGTACGTGGCCGACCAGCGGCTGGTCAGGCTCCAGATGCCCGTTCGGTACGGTACGGCCAACCCGTTCGCGTTCATGGAGTTGCAGGACGTGCAGGAGCTGGCCAACTTCTTCGAGCGGCGGGTTTCTGCCTACCAGATAGCCGTCGAGGGGAATGTCACCTTCGACGAGTCCTTCTGATTGGCTGATGGTCCGGGGAAGAGAGCGACGAGGGGAAGTCGTCAGTGTCCAGCTGGATCATCATGGTCGTTTCCGTGGCCGCCGCGATCGTGGCGGTGGAGGCGGTGCGGAGGGTGCTGCGCTCACGGCTGATCGGCGAGAAGTGGGCGCTCGCCGGTCCGGTCGTGAGCCGCTGTACCTGGCCGGGGTTCGCCACGGCCGCCGTGGCGACCGCCTACACCGTCTACGAGCCGGGCATGGCGGAGGGCTCGGTCAGCCAGGTGATCGACCGCGGCCTCAGCGTGGCGATGATCGGGTGCGCCACCTGGCTGGTCATCCAGGCCGCCTACGCCGTCACCGACGTGGTCCTGGACCGCCTGGTCACCGTCCAGGGCGAGGGCAACCGCAAGGCCCGGCGCATCCGCACCCAGATCACCCTGGTCCGCAGGGTGGCCTCGGCGGTGATCATCGTGGTGGCACTGGGGGCAATGCTCTTCACCTTTCCGCAGGTACGGGCGCTCGGCGCCGGCCTGCTGGCCTCGGCCGGGATCGCCGGCGTCGTCGTCGGCATCGCCGCCCAGTCGACACTCGGCAACCTGCTCGCCGGACTCCAACTGGCCTTCAGTGACGCGCTCCGCCTGGACGACGTCGTCGTGGTGCGGGGCGAGTGGGGCCGCATCGAGGAGCTCAGCCTGACCTACGTGGTGCTGCGGCTGTGGGACGAGCGCCGGCTGGTCCTGCCGGTCTCCTACTTCACTGCCAACCCGTTCGAGAACTGGACCCGGCACAGCAGCAGGGTGATCGGCCACGTGTTCATCCGGATCGACTGGTCGGTGCCGGTCGAGGAACTGCGCGCCGAGCTCTACCACGCCCTGCGCGCGCACCCGCTGTGGGACCAGAAGGACTGGACCCTCCAGGTCACCGACACCCTTCCCAACGGGCTGCTGGAGTTGCGCGCCCTGATGAGCGCCGCCGACTCCGCCAGCGCCTGGGACCTCAAGTGCGACATCCGCGAGCATCTGGTGGCCTTCGTCCGCGAGAGGTACCCCCAGGCCCTGCCCCGCTTCCGGGTCGAGAATCCGCTCGTGCCCGCCCCCCTTCCCGGGGCACTCACCGGCCTGACGGCGCCGGCGGCGAGGCGTTCCGGCGATGAGGACGGCGATCGGCCGGTTCCGTCCTGAGGCGACCGGTTCCCTGAGCCGGCCGCGCCGGGGGTGCGACACGGAGACGTCTGGAGGTCTCGGATGCCGTGGCCGCACCCGCCGCACCCGCCGCACCCGCCGCGGCCGTTCGGGCACGGTGCCGCGCAGGAGTGCTCACTGCGGGGGAAAATGATGCTGAACACGCGGTTTCTCATGTTTTGGGGTGGTCTGATGACAAGATCATCAGACATACCGGGAGAATCTATCCCGTGCAGACCTCCGAAGGCTTTGAACTGTCCGTTGACCGGTATGTCGCCACATTGAGGATCAACCGTCCAGAGAAACGCAACGCGCTGAGCGCGGCCATGTGGCGGGCGCTCCCCGCGCTGCTCGCGCCGCTGGCGGACGATCCGGCCGTGCGGGTGCTGGTGCTCACCGGGGCGGCGGGTACCTTCTGCTCCGGGGCCGACATCTCGGAGCTCGCCGAACTCGCCGGCAACGGCGACGAGAGCGGCGACGACACGGGGGCGACGGTCGCCGCGGAGCGGGCGCTGGCGGAGTTCCCCAAACCGGTGATCGCGATGATCGAGGGCTTCTGCGTGGGCGGCGGCTGCCAGCTCGCCCTCGCCTGTGACCTGCGCCTGGCCGCCGAGGGAGCCCGTTTCGGCATCACCCCCGCCAAGCTCGGCATCGTCTACCCGCCGAGCTCCACCCGCCGCCTCACCGACGCCGTCGGCCCGTCCACCGCCAAGTTCCTGCTCTTCTCCGCGGAGCTCATCGGTGCCGACCGGGCCCTGCGCACCGGCCTGGTGGACGAGGTCCTGCCGGAGGGGGAGCTGTCCGAGCGCGTGTACGGCCTCGCCCGCACCCTGGCCGGCCGCTCCCAGCTGACCGTGGCCGCCGCGAAGGAGATCGTGGACGGCCGCGCCGACGAGGCGCGCTTCCTGCTGTGGCAGAAGGAGGCACGCGAGGAGGTCACCGAGGGCGTCGCGGCCTTCCTCGAACGTCGCCCGCCCCGCTTCACTTGGACCGGGGGTGCCGCGGTCAGTCGGACATGACCTCGTAGAGGTTGCCCGTCTCGTCCGTGAAGAACAGGCCGCGCGGGCGAAGTGGATGGTCGATCCGCCCGTTGTCGCGGTGGGCGGGGTGGTTGCCGTACGGCACGCCTCGGTCCTTGAGACGGGCGAGGATCCCGTCGAAGGTGGCCGGGTCGACGTCGAAGGCCAGGTGGTGCCCTTCGGGGTCTTCCACGGTCATGAAGTCGAGGGTGAGGGACTCGTTCACCCGGACCGGGGCGAAGTGGGCGTGTGCCCCGGCGAGTGGCAGGCACTCCAGGTTCATGATGCCAGCGAAGAAGTCGGCCGCCCCCTGGTTGTCGAGCGCGGGCACGATGGTGTGGTTCAAAGTGATCGTCACTGCCGGGCCTTTCGGTGGAGTCTTCTGGGATCGTTCGAGGGCGGGTGCGGTCAGGCGAGATCGGGGCGGGGCAGGGGTGGCGGCCGCCGGGTAGCCGGTAGGCCGCGATGCCCCCCTCCGGTCGTGACGCTCCGAGGCGGCGGACCCGGGTGCCGGCGAGCCTGCGCGGCTCACGGGGAGTCAGCTCAGGGCGCCGTGGACGAACACGTCGACGAGGTCGGCGCTCGGCTCGGGGGCGCCCTCCGGCCGGCGGGTGCTGGAGAACACCATGGCGAGGAAGAGCGCGGCCAGGCGTTCCGGGGGCAGCCGGAGGGAGTCGCGGTCGGGCTCGAACAGCTCGGCCAGCGCCGTGCGGGTCTCCCGGAACGAGGACTCCCGGTCAAGCCGGGCCGCCTCCTCGCGCTCCGGTGACGGATCTCCCTCCCGGTCCGGGGCGGGCGTTCCGGCCGCCTGCTCCGGCGCAGAGGGCGCGCCCGCGGGGTCCCGGGACGTCGACTCGGGACCCCGCGGGGGAAGGTGCACGCCGGAGCGGTCGCGAGAGCGGCGCCCGGAGGCGTGCAGGGCGGCGATGACGGTGCCGACCCGGGCCATGTGCGCCCGCATCGCGTCGGCGGCCTCGACGAGACGCTCGGTCAGTGGCTGGTCGAGCGGGATCGCGGCGAGTTGCTCCAGCACGTGGTCCGGGCGGAGGGCCTCGGCCATGCAGGCGTCGAGCAACTCGTCCTTGTCGGTGAACGCCCGGAAGATCGTGGCCTCGCCGATGCCGGCGGCCCTGGCGATCTGGCCGGTGGTCACGGCGGCGCCGTGCTCGGCGACCAGGGGGAGGGCGGCGGCCACGATCATCTGTCGGCGCCGTTCCGGGCTCATCCCCGGGGCGCGCCGTCGGGTGGTGGTGGTTTCCATGCGCCCAGTATGCGGAGTGAGTGCTCACTCCGTCAATGGCCCCTGTCCCGCGGGCAGGGAAGCCGCCGGATCGACGTGGACTGCCCGGCGATCATCATCACCCGCCGCTTCTCCAGCGACATCCGGGCGGCCAGGGCGGGAATCGCCGCCAGCGCCACCAGTCCCGCCATGAGCGGGCTCAGCACGGACAGGGCGGCCAAGAGGCTGACCAGCGTGATGGCATTGCGCCCGATGTCGAACAGACCCGAGGTGATGGGCGCCAACGTGCTTCCCGAAGCCTGGGTGGCCAGGCGCAGCCCGTCCAGAAACGCCGGATTCTCGAAACCGACGCCGTCTCGGCGAGGGCCGTGAGTTCCGTCTGCGCCGCCACGATCGTGCCTCCCGGGCCGACGCGCAAGAACGTCAGGAAGGCTTCGACGCCGACCGCCTTCACCAGGCTGTCGGCGCGTTCGGCCGTGATGACGCTCGACACGTCGGCAAGCGCCTGGACAAGGTCTCCGGCCCTGGGACCGGCACCGGAGACGACCGCCATGGCGACCTGGGCGCGGGCCGTGACGGCGAACCGCGGCGCGTGCTCGTGGCACGCGTCGCAGTTGACGTCGAAGAACGCCACGAGTCGCGGCCGGTCGGCACCGCCGGCACCGGATCACTGGGCAACGCGGCGACACGCTTGATGTTCCAGTGCCGGCCGTCCGGACCGGACGGACCGGGCATGTATCGACCGGAAGGATCCGGCGGAGGCTCAAGCACGACGACATCGCCCCGGCCCACCCGATCGAGCCGTCGCCGCCGCACCAGGACACGGTCGCCGTCGGTCAGCGTCGGCGTCGTGCTCGTTCCGTCAACGGTGATCACCACATAGCTTCGGCGGGCCCAGGAAGCACCTGCGGCCAGGAGGAGAACACCGAAGAGCAGCACACCGATGATCAACGTCACCGTACCTTTTCGCTGCCGGCCCGAGGAAGGGCCGATCCGTTCCGGGAAAACGATCTCCACTGCGGTGGGACTTGTCAACCTGCGGTTCCGGTGCGGTCCAGGTGTGGTGAAGCCGCCGGCGGCCGGTGACGGTCTGTGGAGCTCCCGAGGCCGGGGGATGGGCGACGGCCGTCGCGCGGCGCAGTCGCCTCATGTCCCGGCCCGACCGCCGACGTCGGCTGAACCGGGCGGGGCCGGATCAGCGTTCGACGATCTCGTTCTTGCCGATGACGACGACGCCGCCCCTGGTCACCGCGAACCGGCTGCGGTCGTACTCGAGGTCGAAGCCGATCCTGGCACCATCCGGGATGATCACGTTCTTGTCGATGATGGCCTTGCGGACGATGGCGCCCCGGCCCACCTTCACGTTGCCCATCAGGACCGAGTCCTCGACCTGGGAGTGGGAGTGCAGCACCACGCCGGGGGAGAGGATCGAGCGCTCCGCCAGCCCACCGGAGACGATCACGCCGGAGGAGACCAGCGAGTCGATCGCCCGGCCCACCCGGTCGCCCTCGTTGTGCACGAACTTGGCCGGGGGGAGCGGATCGTGGCCGGTGTAGATGGGCCAGTGGCTGTTGTAGAGATTGAAGACCGGATGCGCGGAGATGAGGTCCATATGGGCCTCGTAGTAGGCGTCGAGCGTTCCGACGTCCCTCCAGTAGCCCCGATCGCGCTCGGTGGAGCCGGGCACGACGTTGTCGGCGAAGTCGTAGACCTCCGCGCTGCCCGACTTCACCATCATCGGGATGATGTTGCCGCCCAGGTCGTGCTTGCTCGTCGGGTCGAGCGCGTCCTCCCTGAGCGCGTCGATCATCGCCTGGGTCTTGAAGACGTAGTTGCCCATCGACGCGTAGATCTGGTCGGGCGCGTCCGCCAGGCCCACCGCGTCCTTCGGCTTCTCGCGGAACGCGACGATCCGCCGCCCCGCCGGATCCGCCTCGATGACCCCGAACTGGTCGGCGAGGGAGATCGGCTGCCGGATCGCGGCCACGGTCACGTCGGCTCCGGTCTCGATGTGCTGCGCCACCATCTGCCGCGGATCCATGCGGTAGATGTGGTCGGCGCCGAACACGATGACGTGGTCCGGCATCTCGTCGTAGATCAGGTTCAGGTTCTGGAACAGCGCGTCGGCGGAGCCGGAGAACCAGTGCGGCCCGAGACGCTGCTGGGCGGGGACCGGGGTGACGTAGTTGCCGAGCATCGCCGACAGGCGCCAGGTCCGGGAGATGTGCCGGTCGAGACTGTGGTTCTTGTACTGCGTCAGCACGACGATCTGGAGGTAGTGACCGTTGGCCAGGTTGGACAGCACGAAGTCGACGAGCCTGTATATCCCTCCGAAAGGCACCGCGGGCTTCGCCCGGTCAGCTGTCAGAGGCATGAGCCTCTTACCTTCTCCGCCGGCGAGCACGATCGCGAGGACTCTCATGTGTGGACCCTAACCTGATGAACAGGGATGAAACACTAGGCTGATCGTATGCGAGTGGATCTGCTGACCCGTGAATATCCCCCCGACGTGTACGGAGGTGCGGGAGTCCACGTCGAGTACCTCGCCCGGGAGCTGCGCAGGCTCGCCGACACCCGGGTCCGTTGCTTCGGAGCGGCACGGCAGGAGGAGGGCGTCGCGGCCTACCGGGTGCCCGGCGGCCTGGAGGCGGCCAACGCCGCGCTCCAGGTGCTCGGCGTCGACCTGGAGATGGCCGCCGGATGCGAGGGCGCGGACCTGGTCCACAGCCACACCTGGTACGCCAACTTCGCCGGTCACGTGGCCAGGATGCTGTACGGAACGCCCCACGTGGTCACCACGCACAGCCTGGAACCGCTGCGGCCGTGGAAGGCCGAGCAACTGGGCGGCGGTTACACGCTGTCGTCGTGGGCCGAGCGCGGCGCACTGGCCGGCGCCGACGCGATCATCGCGGTCTCGGAGGGGATGCGCCGCGACGTGCTGGCGAGTTACCCCGAGATCCCGCCGGAGCGGGTCACGGTGATCCACAACGGGATCGACACCGCGGAGTACGCCCCCGACCGCGGCACCGGCGCCCTGGTCCGGCACGGCATCGACCCGAGCCGGCCTTACGTCGTCTTCGTCGGGCGCATCACCCGGCAGAAGGGCCTCGTCCACCTGCTCCACGCGGCGCGTGACTTCAACCCCGACGCCCAGCTGGTGCTGTGCGCGGGCGCGCCCGACACCCCGGAGATCGCCGCCGAGGTGACCGGGCTGGTGCGCGGGCTCGATCGTGAGGGGGTCGTCTGGATCTCGGAGATGCTGCCCCGCCCCGAGGTGATCCAGATTCTCACCCACGCGACGGTGTTCGTCTGCCCCTCGGTCTACGAGCCGATGGGCATCGTCAACCTGGAGGCCATGGCCTGCGAGACCGCGGTCGTGGCCACCGCCACCGGTGGCATCCCCGAGGTGGTGGCCGACGGCTCCACCGGCCTGCTGGTCCCGATCGACCAGGCGGCCGACGGCACCCCGCACGACCCCGGTGTCTTCGCCGCCGACCTCGCCGAGCGGGTCAACCGGCTGCTGGCCGACCCGGCCCTCGCGGCCCGGATGGGCGAGGCCGGGCGCCTCCGCGCGGTGGAGCACTTCTCCTGGGAGCGCATCGCCGAGCGGACCATGGAGCTCTACCGGCAGGTCGCGGACGGCCGGACGCCGGTCTCCACCGGGGGATGAGGGATTTCCTAGGCGGCGATGAAGTGCAAGATCACATTGTGCACGTGATGTGCCTTGTTGTCGCCCCGGAACTCCACCTCGTAGGTGTGGGTGCCCACGTGGATGGCGATGGCACCGGAGGAGAAGAAGGAACCGGCGAGTGACTTGTTGCTCACCACGCTCACCGCTGAGACCCTGGAGTAGGGAATGCTGGTGATGGCGATCCTCTTGCCGACGAACGACTTGTCCTGCACGATCACACGCTTGTCGGTGAGTCCCAGGAAGCCGGTGCCCGTGCCGATGGCGTCGTAGACCGCGATGATCTGCTCGCCGGGCATGAGACCGCTCGCGATCTGCTGGTACTGCTCCTTGCGGTCGTACACAACCTCTGCCATGACGCTCGCAATCTCTCGGGGGATCTGTGCTCCTGTGAAACGAACGCCCGGGGAACGAGGTTCCTGGGCGAGTAAGGTCGGGCCGTGAACTTTCAGATGAGGATCACCGATCGTCATGGTGGCGTCAGCGCCGAGCCGTACGGCAGCCGCAACCTCGGAGGGTTGTGCGGTGACGACCCGGACGCGGTCGCGGCGAACAGGGCCGGCACGGCCGCCGAGTTCGGTCTGGAACGGGTCGTGTTCATGCGGCAGGTTCACAGCGCCGACGTCCGTTACGTCACCGAGCCGTTCGGTGACGACCCGCCGCCGCTGGACGGGATCTGCACCGACGTGCCGGGTCTCGGCCTGGCCGCGCTCTGTGCCGACTGCGCGCCCGTCCTGCTGGCCGAGCCACGGGCCGGCCTGGTGGGGGCCGCGCACTCGGGAAGGGTCGGTACCGTGTCCGGCGTGGTAACGGCCCTGGTCGAGGAGATGGCCAAGCGCGGTGCGGACCCGGCGAGGATGACCGCCCTGATCGGTCCGATGGCCTGCGGCACCTGCTACGAGGTCCCGGCCGAGTTGCGTGAGGAGGTCGCGGTACACCTCCCCGAGGCCTGGTCGATCACCTCCAGGGACACTCCGGCACTGGACCTGCGGGCCGCGATCACCTCGCAGCTCGGCAGGGCGGGTGTCGGGGAGATCACCCACGACACCCGCTGCACCATCGAGACCGCCGACCTGTTCTCGCACCGCAGGGAGGGCACGACCGGCAGGTTCGCGGGTTACGTCTGGCTGGAGCCCTGACCCGGCTGGCTGGAGCCCTGGCCCGGCTCTCACCCCGGTCCCGCCTCACGGGGTGGTGCGCTCCGGCGCGACCGAAGGTGGTGGAACCCGGCCGGTCGCCGTAACGCCGGTCAAGAGGTGACGCGTTCCAGCACGACCACCGGAATCTCCCGGCTGGTCTTCGTCTGGTACTCGTCGTAGGCGGGCCAGGCCGCCGTCATGATCTGCCACAGCTCTGGCTTCTCCTCCGGGGTGGCGGTGCGCGCCCTGGCCGTGAAGCGGTCGCCCAGCACCTGGACCCCGACCTCGGGGTCGGCCTGGAGATTGAGATACCACAGCGGAGGGTTGTCGGCACCTCCCTTGGAGGCCACCACGAGGAAGTCGTCACCGTGGCGCTGGTAGATGAGCGGGGTGTGGTGCCGTTCGCCGCTCCTGCGGCCGGTGGTGGTGAGGATCAGGGTGGTGGTGCCCTGCCACTCGTGTCCTTCCGCACCATCGGTCGCCTGGTACCGCGCAACATGTTCTTTTCCGTACAGCATGACCTGTCCCCTCTGACGACTTACGCAGGTCATTACCCGTCAGAGGGGATCCGTCACGTCGGGCCGCTCAGTCCGCCGACAGGATGCTGCCGTAGGCGCGGGCGGCCAGATCCGCGATCAGGTCGTGGGGACCGAGGAGGTCGGCGCACTCGGCCCCGATCTCCTCGGCCGCCGCGCTCGCGAGCCCCGGGGCCGCCTCGGGGCCCAGGACGCACGGGGACAGGGCGATCCGCTGGGCGCCGATGCCGCGGAGCCGTCCGGCGGCGTCGGCCACCGTGGGCGCGCTGTCCAGTGAGGCGACCAGGACGGGCAGCGTCAGCCGAGAGGCCAGCAGCACGGCCGTCGGCTGTGCCTCCGCCGCCGCGTTCTCCCCGCCGACGGTGGCGAGGACGACCCCGTCGACCGGGGTGTCGACCGGGTTGGAGATGTTGAGCAGCCGCATCCGGTCGGCCCGGGCCAGGCTCTTCTCCGACAGCCGGATGTGCAGGGCCTCGGCGAGCAGCGGATGCGGCCCCAGCGGGTCGGTGACCGTCACCGGTACGCCGCTGGCCGCGACGGCCATGGAGATCAGCCGGTCCGCGACCGGGTGCGGGCCGGTCAGCAGCGGCACCACGATGGCGGCTGTGGCGTTCTCGGGCCGCTCCCTGGCCGCCGACTCCAGTTCGGAGGTCAGCTCCTTGGCGTCCTCGCCGAGCCCGGCCAGTCTGACCTGGATCTGTGGGTTGTCCACCCGGATGAGGGCCGCGAGCTCCGCGGCGGTGCCGGTGGCGTCGCCGAGCGCGGCCAGCACCAGTGCCGGCGCCTCGGGCGGGAGCTGGGAAGGCACGGGCCTGCGGTGCCTGCCGGAGGGCCGTACCGGGCGCCCTCGTACGGGGAGGATGGGACTCTCACTCACATGCGCGGACTCTAGGGCCATTTGACTCTTCCCGTGACCGGAAACGGCAGCATTTCCGTCACAACATTCTGAAAGGTGAGGTGCGCGGGATCATCCGGGACGGGTCTCCCGGCGTCCGCCCTCGGCGCGCGACCGGGGGCCCTTCGATATCAGACATCGCGGTGGCCTTCCCACTCGTCCTCCAGGGCCGAGTGCACGATGGAGTCGCGCCAGGCTCCGCGGGCCCGGACGTGGTGCCTGATCCTGCCCTCCTCGACCATTCCGGCGACCAGCATCGCCAGCTGGGCGGCGGTGTTGGCCGGGGAGCGGGCACCCCAGATGCGGTGCAGGCGCAGGTCGCGGAAGCCGAACGCGAGGATCAGCCGGATCAGGTCGGTGCCGATGCCCCGGCCCCAGTGGTCGGGGCGGAGCCCGAGGCCGATCTCCGCGCTGTGCGGGTGGTCGGCCTCGATGTGCAGCCTGGCGACGCCGAAGGCCTCGCGGCCGTCAAGGTCGGTCACCGCCAGTACGTAGAGACGCCGGGGCTCGGTCTTCGAGGACTTCATCGCCTCGATGATCGACTCTTCGACCTCCTCGCGGGTGCGGGGGTCGAACGGCAGGTGTTCGGTGGCAGTGGGGTCGCCGTATACCGCGTGCAGGGCGTCCACGTCCTCGATGGTGACCTCCCTCAACCGGAGTCTCCTGCCCGAGATCTCAACGTGGCGCATGCGCAGACGCTAACCTCTCGGGAGTTCCAGGGCCAGAGATCATTCCAACAAGCGGACATACCATCATTTAATGATCTTATATGTACCGCTTCGCGCCTGCCCAGGCCCAGGCCGTCGGGTGACCTCGGCGTCGGCCTGTGACGCCTTCGCCCCGACCTCGGTGGTCCCCGCGGGGGCCTGCCTGGACAACGCCGAGGAACTGCAGATACGGGCCTGTATCCCCGGACCGTAATCACGGAGTAATGCGGCAGAATGGGCGAATGATTCCCTCGAATCTGCATGTGCTCGTGGTCACCGGTCCGGGTCTGGTCGCGGACCTTCGCCTGCTCACCGAGGTGGCCGACCGTGAGTTCGCGGCCCTCGGGGTCGGCGGGACGGTGTCGATGACCTCCGACCTGCCAGGCTTCCGGGCGGCGCTGGAGTCGCCCGGCGCCCTGGTCGTCGTGCCGGGTCCGGATCCGGGGGCCCGCGGCCTGTTCGCGGAGTATCCCGAGGCGGTCTGGCTCGACCTGACGAGGTCCGAGGCCCCGCTCTCCGGGGCGGCGGACGGCGCGTCGGGCACCCACCTGCACGGGCGGGGGGTCTGGGGGCTGACCTGGGCGATCAGGCACGCCGTACACCGGCTGCGCCGACCGGCGCACCGGGTCGGCTACGGTGATCACCCCGAGCAGTGGGCGGAGATACGGCCGCCGTACGGGACCCCGGGGCAGGCGCCCTCGCCCGAGGCCGACGGACGGACACCCGTCGCGGTGCTGCTGCACGGCGGTTTCTGGCGCTCGGTCTGGGGCGCGGATCTGATGGACGCGCTCGCCATCGACCTCGCCGAGCGCGGGTTCGCCGCCTGGAACCTCGAATACCGCCGCCCCGACCTGCACGGCTGGGACGCGACCACCGCGGACGTCGCCCGGGGCATCGCCCTCGCGGCACAGGGCGCCCGCGGTCCGCTGGTGGTGATCGGCCACTCCGCGGGCGGGCAGCTCGCCCTCCGCGCCGCCGCCGACGACCGGCGGATCACCCTGGCCGTCTCCCTGGCGGGGGTGCTCGACCTGGCCGAGGGGGATCGCAGGCACATGAGTTCCGGCGCGGTCGCCGCGGCGCTCGGCGGATCCGCCGCCGAGGTGCCCGAGACCTACCTGCGGTCGGGGCCGCTGGAACGGCTCCCGCTGGGAGTGCCCCAGCTCGTCGTGCAGGGGAGTGGGGACGACCTGGACCTGGTCGACTTCAGCCGTCGCTACGCGCGAGCCGCTCAGGAGTCAGGCGATCAGGTGATATATCTCGAAATGTCGGGTGATCACTTCGACGTCATCGATCCCGCGTCGCCGATCTGGCGGGCCACCGCGGGGGCGATCGCCGAGCACGGCAAGGTCACCTGACGCGACGGTGGGTCTCAGCCGGACGACAGGGGGCGCCAGGGTACGGGGCTGGACAGCACCATCATGCTCGACGGGTGGCCGTACGGGGCGAGCCGGTCGATCATCTCCTCGAATGTCGTCATCGAGGAGGTGACGACCCGCAGCAGGCAGCAGGCGTCACCGGTCACCCGGTGCACCTCAAGGATCTCCGGCCAGGCCAGTGCCTGCTCGTCGCGGAGCACGCAGCGGGGGCCGTAACACGACATCCTGATCAGGGCGGCCACCCCGCGCCCGGCCCGTGACGCATCGACCCGGGCGTGGTAGCCCGTGATCACCCCGGTCTCCTCCAGCCGCCGTACCCGCTCCGCCACCGCCGGGGCGGACAGGTGCACCCGCCGGGAGAGCTCGCTGTAGGACAGTCGCGCGTCCTGCTGCAACTCGGCCAGCAGTGCCCAGTCCATCGCGTCCACGATCACGCTCCGTCATGCCGTAAGTTGATCTGCCGGATGCCTTCTGTTCCGAAGGCGCAACCCAATAATCACCTTTCTCGCATTATTTTCGTACAGACCGATACGGAGCACCATGGGGGTGTACAGGCGTAGGAGGAGCGATGACCGCTATCAAGCAGCTCACGGAGCAGGACCGTAAGGCACGCGCGGAGGCCAACGACGGTCTGCCGACACTGGGCTTCGAAGCCGGCACGCCCTACGACGAATACGTGGGCACCGCCGCCCTTCATGATCTTCAGCACACCGTCACCGACGCCCCGGAGGAACTGGCGTTCCTGGTCACCACGCAGGTGATGGAGCTCTACTTCGGGCTGCTCCGCTCGGAGTGGCGCCTGGCCCAGCGGCAGCTCGACGAGGACGACGTCAACGCCGCGACGTGGACGATCAGGCGCACGGTACGGCACTTCGAGGCGCTCAACGCCGCCTGGGCCGCGCTGAGCTGGCTGACCCCGGCGCAGTTCAACACCTTCCGCGACGCGCTCGGCGAGGGATCGGGTTTCCAGTCCGCGCTCTACCGCCATGTGGAGTTCCTGCTCGGCAACAAGTCCGAGGCGCTGATCAGGCCGCACCGCCGCAACCCCGAGGCGCACCGGGAACTGGTGGAGGCGCTGCACCGGCCGAGCCTCTACGACTCGGTACTCGCCATGCTCGCCCGCGCGGGCCACCCGATCCCGGCCTCGGTGCTCGAACGCGACCTCGCCGCGGAGTACGAGCCGAGCGCCGAGGTCGAGGCGGTCTGGGTCGAGGTCTACGCCGGGCCGCTCGCCCCGCTGGCCGAGACGCTGACCGACCTGGCCGAGCAGTTCTCCGACTGGCGCTACCGGCACCTGATGGCGGTGCGCCGCTCGATGGGGGCCAAGCCCGGTTCCGGCGGATCCAGCGGCCTGAGCTGGCTGGAGCGGAGCATGCGGCGGGAGGTCTTCCCCGAACTCTGGACGGCCCGCACCCTGATGTGAGCGCGCCCGACCAGGGCCTGCGAGTCCCCGGAGGCTACTCGATCTCGCCCGGTGCGGCGCCGTCAGCCGGTCTGGCAGACCGGACACCAGAAGAGGTTGCGCCCGGCGAGCACCTGCGTGCGCACCTCGGTGCCGCAGAGGAAACAGGGCATGCCGGAACGCCGGTAGACGTAGACCTCGCCGCCGTGGTCGTCGACGCGGGGCGGACGGCCCATCGCCTCCGGAGTGTGCTCGGGCCTGACCGTGTCGATGCGGCCCACCCGGACACCGTCGGTCATCAGGAGCACCAGATCCGCCCAGATCGCCTCCCACTGCTCGCTGGTGAGGTCGCGGCCGGGCCGTGACGGGTCGATGCCCTGCCGGAACAGTGCCTCGGCCCGGTAGATGTTCCCCACGCCCGCGACGACCGACTGGTCCATCAGCAGGACCCCCACGGAGGTGCGGCTGCGGCCGATCCGCCGCCAGGCCGACTCGGGATCGGCGTCCGCGCGCAGCGGGTCGGGCCCGAGTCTGGCGTGCAGCGCGGCCTTTCCCGCCGGGTCGAGCAGTTCGCAGGTGTTGGGGCCGCGCAGGTCCGCGTACTCGCCGGTGTTGCTCAGGCGTAGCCGCACCATCCCGGTCGGCGCGGGCACGGGGACAGGGCCGAAGGCGTACTTGCCGTAGATGCCCAGGTGGACGTGGAGCCACCGCTCGTCGTCGAAGCCGAGCAGCAGGTGCTTGCCGTGGGCGTCGGCCTCGGTGAGCACCCGCCCGTCGATCCGCAGCGCCCCGGCGGCGAACCGCCCCTGGGGGCTTTCCGCGCGGACCTCACGGCCGCCGAACGCCCGCCGGTGCTCTCCGGCCAGTCGATGAATGGTGTGTCCTTCAGGCATTCCACAGAGCGTAATTCATGACGACCACTGCCGCCCCAGGGTGGTCTCCGCTGCCGAACGCGTGCCGGGAAGATCATCACCTGTCTCGCCGACCGCTGTGACAGGCCGATGTCCCGCCTTCGGCGGGCCGAACCGGGACGTGCTCCGACGATGCGATCACCGAGAGCTTCCTCACCTCACCCGAGTGATCTTGACCATCCTGCTGTGGCACGTTGATCCTTCTGTCATGACCTTGTGGCCGTGGGGCCGCTCTCTCAGACTCCGGTACCTCTCGCACCCGGTTCCTCCGCCGATCCCAGAAAAGGACCCCTCCCGCCGATGACCGTCATGAAAGACCCGGCTGCCGCGACCTGCCCGATCCGCCACCCACTCGACCTGGGCCCCGACGGGGTCAACCGGCCTGGCCTGTACCTCAACGAGCTCTACCACGAGATCCGGGAGGCCTACGGGGTGGTCCCGGTCGTCCGCGCCAACGGCACCGACGCCAAGCTCGTCACCCGCTACGAAGACGTCAAGGCGGCACTGCGCGATCCGCTCCTCTCCCGGGAGAAGGCCCTGCCCTTCGACGATGTCTCCGGCCTGGAGGGCACCATCCTCGGCCTGGACGGCGCCGCGCACGCGGCCGTGCGCGGGCTGGTCAAGGACCACTTCACGCCTCGGGCCATCGAGGCCCGCCGTACCGAGATCGAGCGCTGTGCCACCGCCCAGCTGCAGGTGATGATCGGCCGCGGTGCGCCCGCCGACCTGCTGGCCGACTTCGCGCTGCCGTTCGCCCTGGAGCTGATCTGCGACCTGCTGGGCCTGCCCGAGGCCGACCGCGCCGACTTCCACCGCTGGAGTGAGGCGTTCCTGTCCCACGGCAACCTGTCGCAGGAGGAGGCCGAGGCATCGCTGTTCGCGATGTACGGCTACCTGGCGGGCCTGCTGCGGCAGCGCCGCGCCGCGCCTGCCGGCGACCTGCTGTCGCAGATCGCCGTCAACGGCGCGCACCTGCCCGAGCACCAGCTGGTCATGCTGCCGATCGCGCTCATCGTCGGTGGCTGGGAGACCTCCGCCAGCAGCATCGGCACATTCACCCAGGTCCTGCTCACCCACCCCTACGGCGGGTACGACAGCGCCTACCGCTACCTCGTCGACCACCCCGACGACCTCGTCGGCGCGATCACCGAGCTCGAGCGGATGTTCTCCACCACCGCGGCCGACGCCATGCCGCGCTACGTCACCGCCGACACCACCCTGCCCAGCGGCACGCACCTGTCGGAGGGAGAGCTCGTCATCTCCTCCGTCAACGCCGCCAACTACGACCCGCGCGCGTTCGCCGACCCGCACACGATGAACTTCGCGCGTTTCGCGCGTGCCGCCACCGACACCAACATCGAGCGGCACCTGTCGTTCGGCCACGGCATTCACCACTGCATCGGCCGCCACCTCGGCCACGGGGAGGTCGTCGCCGCGATCGGGCTGCTACTGCGCGAGCTGCCCACGCTACGCCTGACGGTGGCCACCGAGGACATCCCCCGAAAGATCGGCCACGCCGTCGGAGGGCCGACCCACCTGCCGGTGGCCTGGAGCTGACAGCTCGACCGACTGTCAGGGCGGCGTGGTCACCGGCTCGGGGCGGTGCTCGCGCCGTCGCCCGAGCAGGGCGTGGGCCGAGGCGGCGAGGGCCGCCCCGGCCGCGTAGGCCACCAGGTCGGCCGCGCCGAACGTGCTGCCGAGCACCAGCCTGGCCACCACGCTCACCTCGGAGAATGCGGCCGGGACGGGTGTCAGCTGGGCGAACTCGACCGCCCAGCTGAACGCCAGCGCGCCGAGCGCGGCCCGCGCCGACGTGATCCGGGGCCACACCAGCACGATCAGCGCGTACACCAGCACGGTGTAGAGGGCGTCGCCCGCGTACTTGCCGAACCAGCCGCCGGTGACCGCGCGAACGGTCAGCCCGGCGGCGACGGTCAGGGCCGCGGCGAGCGCGGCGAGCAGACGGGTGCGGCGGGCGGGCGGCATCCACCCACGATAGCGATCACGCTCCCCGGCCGCGCCGGACACCGTCCGGAGGGAGCGGGGGCTCAGGGCAGCCGCCACACCGCGGGCAGGCCCTTGCCCGCGCCGTCCTCGGAGTAGTCGTGCGTGATCTCCAGCAGTTCGGCCATCCGGGCCTGCCAGGTGATGTTCACCGGCAGACCGGCCAGCGACGAGAGCAGCGCCTCGTAGTCGTCGCACTCGATCACGTGGAACAGGTCCCGGCCGCTGCGCCAGATCGTCCACTCGTGCGCGCCGCCCCGCTTGATGGCCTCGACCAGCTCGGCGGGCACCTCCCGGTGCGCCTGGTCGTACTCGGACTCCCTGCCAGACTTGACCCGGGTGTGCAGCGCGACGCGCATCTCGTACCTCCATGAAGTTGTAGACCGTTATAGCAGTGGTCCGATGTGTGGAGACCGGGAGGGGGCATGCCCGTTGACGCCCCTCCGGCGCGAACTTAAACTCATCGCATAGTGAATTTACTGCGGCGAACGGCCGTACCGCGGGCGGTCCCCTCGCCGCCGTCGCCGGCCGGGCGTGACACGGGAGTGTGGCACTGTGCGCAGGAGACCCGCGGCCCTCGGAAGCACGATCTTCTTCGCGCTGGCACCGGGCACCGTGGCCGGGTTCGTGCCCTGGTGGATCACCCGGTGGGAGCCGGCGGATCCGATGCCGGCGGTGCCGTCCTGGGGCACGGTCTCGCTACGTCTCGTCGGCGCATCACTCGTCGTCGCCGGGGCCGTGGTGCTGGTCAGGGCGTTCGTCCGGTTCGTCGTGGAGGGGCTGGGCACTCCCGCCCCGATCGCCCCGCCCGAACGCCTGGTCATCGGAGGTCTGTATGGATACGTCAGGAATCCGATGTACGTGGCCGTCCTCGCGGCGATCGGCGGGCAGGCGCTGCTCCTGGGCCGCCCCGTCCTGCTGCCGTACGGCGCCGTCACGGCCGCGGCCGTCGTCGCCTTCGTCCACTGGTACGAGGAGCCGAGTCTGCGCCGCAGGTTCGGCGCCGACTACGAGAGGTACCGCGCGGCCGTGCCCGGCTGGTGGCCCCGTACGCGCGCCTACCGTCCCTGATCCCCGGTCAGGGGGGAGGCGGAGCCGCCGTCACGGACGGGGCAGCCACCCTCTGGTGGCCGCGAGGTAGCCGGCCTGGAAGCGGCTGCGGGCCTCAAGCCGCTCCATCAGGTCGGCGGTGACCCGGCGCAGGGTGCGGACCGAGACGTCGAGCCTGCGGGCCACCGCCTCGTCGGTGAGTCCCGCGGAGAGCAGGCGGAGCACCTCGCGCTCCTGGTGGCTGAGACCCTTCTCGTCGCGTCTGCGCTCCTCGCCGAGGGGGGTGGCGGCACCCCAGGTCTGCTCGAACAGCGCGACCAGGGCGGTGACGACGCCCGCGCCGCGAAGCAGGACCGCGCCGACGCTGCTGTCCTCGGGGTCCGTCGGCAGCAGGGCCACCCGGCGGTCGAAGACGAGCATGCGGAGCGGAAGGCCGGGAGTGGTGCGCACCTGGCCGCCGCGCTCGGTGAGCCAGGCCGCGTACGCGCTGGTCGGCTGGTCGTTGCGGATGCTGTCGGTGTAGACGACGCGGATCGCCGTCCCCCGGTCGAGCAGCGTCTCGTCCAGGGGACGGCTCGCCGCGATGTTGTCCGGTGTCTGGGCGCTCTTCGGCTCGAACCCGAGCAACTCCTGCCGGCACTCGGCGACCTGCTCCTCGATCCTGGCGCGGATCGTGTCGATGCCGACGAGTGACTCGGAGTCCTCGCCGGAGCGGGCCGGGTTCTGGTCGGCGTAGGCCGCGATCATCTGGGCGACGGCCATCCGGCTCCGCTCGATCTCCTGCTGCTTGGCCAGCAGCGCGGCCTCCTCGCGGGCCAGCAGCGCGGCCAGCCCCACCTCCGGCCGGACCAGGCGCAGCACGTCCGGCTCCTCCCAGGAGGGGCGCAGCAGCGACAGCTTGGCCAGTTCGTCCAGCGTGTCGCGGATCTGGTGGACCGGCCAGCCCAGCTCAAGGCTCAGCTCCACCACGCCGTAGGAGGGATTCTCCAGGATGGTTCGGTAGACGGTTTCCTCGGCGGACCCGATGCCAAGCAGCATGAGCACGACCCCTCCACGGTTCGAGCATGACCAAGACCCGATCTGCGGGCAGGACCCACGATGGTCTCAGCCTGAAACTAGCCAGACGCAGTGACGACGGGGTTATGCGCTCGCCTCCGGGCACGCCGGGGGTGGGAGATCCGGTCCCGGGCCGGTCCGCGGCACGCTGGCATGACCCTGCCACGTTAGGGACCTGCCAGCGGAAACACCTGGTCTATTCGCCGCGTGCCGACCACTGTCGATTCATGTATCTCATCAACGTGCGCCTACGCGCCCCCGAGATCGAAGGCCGCCTGGCCCCACCCGGCGGCCGGATGTCCGCGCGCGAGATCCGGCGTCTGCTCCTGGTGCTGGCGGAGCCCGAGGAGGGGCTTGAGCACGTCTACGGCGAGGAACGCGCCGGCGGTGTGGACCTCGGCCTCTTCATTCGCAGACCCAACCTCGACGCCGCCGAGAGCGCGGCGGCCCGGCTCTGCGGGCGCTGTCTCGACGGCGTGCCCGAACTCGCAGGCTGGTCGCTGCTGGGCTGCGGCACCGACCTCGTCCTCGCCCTCGCCCGCTTCGAGACCTCCGGCGGCCAGGTCTGTCAGCGTCCTGCCATTGCAGCGCGCTGACAGCCCCGAGGCCTTCCGGAATACCCGGATATCCACCAAGAATCGAAGTGTCAGAACAAAACGGGAAATGTCCGGTGAAAGTAAGCCGGAAGATCACCCGGGAAACAGCAAAAGGGCGCCGATGATTACCGGCCGAAAGGAAAAAGAACGATGAATGCCGCGATCCGTCCAGCCGCCCTCGTAATCGGCGTCCTCTCGCTCACCGCCATCCTCACGACCGCCGTGGCGGCCGCGGCCGCGACCGGGGAGAAGGCCGGTGGCCCCGCGGCGACCACGGCCCTCATCCTGGCCGGCGGAGCCGGCTGGCAGTGAGCCGACCAGGAGAAACCCATTCGTAACGGGCACAATGCCCGAGAAGTCGTCCGGGAGGCGACCACCGTGAAGCACCAGGAAGTCGAGTTACTCGCTCTCGGCGCAGGGCCGTCCAACCTCGCCCTCGCCGTGGCTCTCGAAGAGCTCGCTCCGGAACTGGCAACCAGAACGCTGATCATAGAACAGCACGAGAACGTGGCCTGGCATCGGGGAATGCTGCTGCCTTGGACGCAGAGTCAGGTCTCCTTCCTCAAGGACCTGGTCACCCTGAGGAACCCGCAGAGCAGATTCTCCTTCGTGAATCACCTGCACTCGGTGGGAAGGCTCACTGAATTCGTCAACCTGGGTAGTTTCACCCCGTACAGAATGGAGATCTCGAATTACCTGCTCTGGGTCGCGGAGTCGCTCGCCCAGGTGCGCATCGAGTACGGCCGGCGTTGCGTGGCGGTCGAGCCGGTCCTGTCCGGTGACGGCCAGGTCGAGCGCTGGATCGTCCGGCTCGCCGACGGCTCGACCATCGGCTGCCGCACCCTGGTGGTCGGCGCGGGCCGCGACGCGCACATCCCCGAGGTGTTCGAGACGCTCCCTCGCGAGCGGATCATCCACAGCACCGAGTTCAGCCAGAAGGTCGCCGGACTCGACCACGCCGCCCCGCACCGGGTCGCGGTCATCGGCGGCGCGCAGAGCGCGGCCGAGATGCTGTGGGCCACCCACCAGAGCATGCCCAACGCCGAGTGCACGATGATCATGCGCTCCATCGGCCTCAACGGCTACGAGAGCAGCAAGTTCACCAACGAGCTCTTCTACGCCTCCTTCGTCGACGAGTTCTACGAGTCGCGCCCCGAGGCCCGCCGCCAGCTGCTCGACGAGATGCACCGGACCAACTACGCGGGTCTCTCCCCGGGCATGCTCGAAAACCTCTACCGGCAGATCTACCTGGAGCGCCTCACCGGGCAGGAGAGGATCCAGATAATCACGATGGCCGAGATCTCCCAGGCCAGGATCGACGGCGACGAGATCGTCCTCACCCTCAAGGACAGGAAGAGCGGCCGTCACGACGAGCTGCCCTGCGACGTCCTGCTGCTCGGCACCGGCTTCGACCGCCGGATGCCCTCGCTGATCCGCGACCTGGCCGCCAGGGCCGGCCTCGGCGAGATCGGTGTCGACCGTGCCTACAAGCTGGCCCTGCCCGCCGGGTCGAGCGCCGCCTGTTACCTGCAGGGCGTCAACGAGGACACGCACGGCATCGCCGACTCCCTGCTCAGCACGCTGGCCAACCGGGCCGAAGAGATCGTCGGCGACATCCAGGAGAGCCGGGCCACCGCCGAGCTCCTGTCCCCGTTCGCCCTCCCGGTCGCCTCCTGATCCCCCAGCCCCCCTGAAACCCCCCGAGGAGAATCCCCGTGGACCTCCGTTCCTATGACCCTGCCCACCTGCGCCCGGACAACGGCCTGCTCGCCAAGAGACTGCTGCCCTGGGAGACGCTGAACGCCCCGTTCGAGGGGGCCTGGTGCGTCATCGCGCCCGGCACCGCCTCGACCCGGCACGCCCACCACGAGTACGAGATCTTCATCGCGGTCTCCGGCGAGGCGGTCCTGGAGAGCGAGGGCGAGCGCGCCCGCTTCGCCGCCGGGGACGTCGCCTACTTCCCGCCCGGCACCGACCACCAGGTGGTCAACGACGGCACCGCCGACTTCGAGATGTACGGCATCTGGTGGGACCACGACCTCGCCCGCACGTTCGAGACCCGGCACCTGGAGGAGAAATGACGGGGACGATCGTCATCGCCGCCACCCCGACGCCGAACGGCGACCTGCACGTCGGCCACATGGCCGGCCCCTACATCGCCGGTGACGTCTACGCCCGCTACCTGCGGGCCGACGGCCGCCCCGTCAACTACAACACCTGCACCGACGACAGCCAGTCCTACATGATCTCGACCGCCCGCAAGCACGGCACCACGCCCGCCGAGCTGTGCGCGACCTCCACCGCGGCCATCCAGCGGTCGGTCGAGGCGATGGGCATCTCGCTGGCCCCGCTGCCGCCCGTCGACGACGCCTACCGGCAGACCGTGCTCGACTTCGTCACCGCCCTGCACCGCCAGGGCCGCTTCGAACTCCGTACCGTGCGCATGCCGTACGCGGAGAACGCCGGAACCCACCTGTTCGACGGGCTGGTCAAGGGCGAGTGCCCGGCCTGCCTGACCGAGAGCTGCGGCGGGTCGTGCGAGGGCTGCGGCCACCCCAACCACTTCGACGACCTCGGCGACCCGCGCTCGGTCCTGGACCCCGACGACCCGGTGACCTCGCGCGAGGTCACCGTCCTGGTCCTGCCCATCGAGAACTACCGGGAGGAGCTCACCGCCTACTACGCCGCCCGGACCAGCACCTGGCGTGGGCACAGCAGGCAGCTCATCCGCGAGATCCTGGCCCGGCCGCTCCCGGAGATCCCGATCACGGTGCCGTCACCGGGGTGGGGCATCGACGCCCCGTTCGCCGAGACCCCCGGGCAGATCCTCTACCCGTGGGTCGAGGCGATGCCCGCCTCGATCTACAGCACCTGGAAGGCGGCCGGCGGGCCCGAGGGCCCCGTCGACAGCGCTTGGCGTGCCGAGAGCGGCAACCACCTGGTCTACTTCCACGGCTTCGACAACGTCTACTTCTGGGGCATGGTCGACCTGGTCATGCTGCTGGCCCACGGCGACCGCTACATCACCCCGGACGCCAACGTCTGCAACGAGTTCTACGAGCTGGAGAACGAGAAGTTCTCCACCAGCCGTAACCACCTGATCCGCGGCGCCGACCTGGTCGCCGAGGTGCCGCGCGACCTCGTCCGGTTCTACCTCGCGCTCACCTGCCCCGAGGACCAGCGGGCCAACTTCACCAGGGAGGGACTCGACAAGGTCGCCGGCAGGCGGCTGCGCGAGCCGTGGAACGCGCTCGCCGACCGCCTCGACACCCTCGTCACCGACCCGGGGGAGGAGTTCAAGGTCACCGCCGCCGGCCGGCGCCGGGCCGCGGTGATCGTCGAGAGGTTCAGGCTCTGCTACGACCTCACCTCCTTCAGCCTGACCAGGGCGGCGGACGGCATCGTCACCCAGCTCGGCAGGCTGCTGACCGCCGAGCGTGACGAGACCGGCGACCTGCTGATGGAGGTACGCGCCTTCCTGGCCTGCGCCGCGCCCATCCTGATCGACGTCGCGGCCGAGGCCGAGGCGGCCGGCGTCGAGCTCACCCTCGACACCTCCGCCGAGACGATCGACGCCTTCTCACTACCGCGACTGCCCGGGAGTCCCCGATGAAACTCCTCGCCATCGAAGCCAGACAGAACGCCACCTACTACCAGTCCCGCTACCAGCAGGTTCAGGACTTCGGTGCCGAGCTCTACGTGCTCAACGGCATCGGCACCCCGGACTTCTGGCCGAAGGACCGCTACCGCGTCGTGGGTTCCCAGCGCATCGACGACCTCATCACCGAGGCCAAGAACTGGCACGAGCAGGAGCGCTTCGACGGGATCATCACCTTCTCCGAGTCGGCCGTGACCACGGTCGCGGCGGTCGCGGAGGCGCTCGGCCTGCCGGGCGTGGGCGTCGAGGCGGCCAGGACCAGCCGTAACAAGCTGCTGATGCGTGAGGCGCACCGCAGGTACGAAGCCCCGCATCCGGACTTCCGCTTCGTCACCGACCTGGGGGAGGCGCTCGGGGCCGCGGACGACTTCGGCTACCCGGTCATCCTCAAACCCACGCTGGGCGCCGCGAGCAACTTCGTGTTCAAGGTCGACGACCGCGAGGAGATGGCGGAGCTGTTCCCGCAGGCCCTTGAGGGCATCGAGGGGATGTCGTGGTTCGAGATGGAGGCGCACGGCCTCGACCTCGGCCCGCACGGCCTGCTGATCGAGTCGTTCCTGGACGGCGAGGAGTTCCTCATCGAGGCCGTGGCCTGGGACGACGAGGTCTACCTCGGCTCCATCGTGGACCGGATCACCGTCGAGGGCGGCACCTTCGACGACGACGTGCACCACGCGCCGACCTCGCTCACCACCGAGCAGGTGGCCGCGGTCCACCGGGTGGTCAGGGCCGGCGCGCACGCCCAGGGGCTGCGGCGCAGCGTGTTGCACGCCGAGGTCCGCTTCCACCGGGGCGAGCCGTACCTGCTGGAGATCGCGATCCGGCCCGGCGGCGGGGGGCTGGATCTCATCGCCGGGATCACCGCCACGCACAACCCGATCCGCGCGGTCATGGACGTGGCGCGCGGCGCCACGCCGAGGGTGCGCCACTACCGGCCGACCGGCGTCCACGTCACCGCGATGTGCCTGCTCTGCGACGCCGGCCGGATCGCCTCGATCGAGGTGCCGGCCGAGGTCGCCGAGTCCGACCGGGTCTTCTTCCTCAAGGTCACCGCCAGGCCCGGGGACGTCATCCGGCGCCCGCCGGAGGGCAACAGCATCCTCGGTTTCCTCGGCACCACCGGCACCTCCCTGGAGGACGCGAGGGAGACGATGCTCGACTACGCATCCAAGATCAACGTCACTTTCGTCCAGGAAGGAGAGCTGACATGACACAGTTGGCCGCAGAGGCGTCGCAGCGGACCCGGCGTGTGGCGCGCACCCGCCGCTACCTGATGTGCCCGCCCACCCACTTCGATGTCGTCTACTCCATCAACCCCTGGATGAACCCGGACAAGCCGGTCGACGGCGCGTTGGCCAGGCTCCAGTGGGACGGTCTGCTCCGCGCCTTCCTGGCGCTGGGCCACCAGGTGGAGTTCATCGAACCGCTGCCCGGCTACCCCGACATGGTGTTCGCCGCCAACGGCGCGACGGTCATCAACGGGAAGGTGCTCTCGGCCCGCTTCCGGTACGAGGAGCGGGCCGCGGAGGGCCCCGCCTACCTGGAGTGGTTCCGTGCCAGGGGCTACGAGACCCGCGAGGCGGTCCACGTCAACGAGGGCGAGGGCGACTACCTGCACGCCGGCAGGTACCTGCTGGCCGGCACCGGGTTCCGCACCGACATCCGTTCGCACCGCGAGGCGGAGCGGTTCTTCGGGATGCCCGTGGCGGGGCTGCGCCTGGTGGACCCGCACTTCTACCACCTCGACACCGCGCTGGCCGTGCTCGACCACGACCAGATCATGTACTACCCGGGAGCCTTCTCCAAGGAGAGCCAGGGCGTGCTGCGCGTCCTGTACCCCGACGCGATCATCGCCACCGAGGCCGACGCCGAGGTGTTCGGGCTGAACGCCGTCTCCGACGGCCGCCACGTCCTGATGCCGCCCTCGGCCACCCACCTGATGGACGAGCTGCGCGAGCGCGGCTACGAGCCCATCGGCGTCGAGC
This sequence comes from Streptosporangium sp. NPDC049644, assembly GCF_040675205.1. Classification (NCBI taxonomy): domain Bacteria; kingdom Bacillati; phylum Actinomycetota; class Actinomycetes; order Streptosporangiales; family Streptosporangiaceae; genus Streptosporangium; species Streptosporangium sp. NPDC049644. The sequence goes on from NZ_JBFAOJ010000052.1 coordinate 35,637, forward strand.
TCTCCGAGCTGCTGAAGTCCGGTGGCAGCGCCAAGTGCTGCACCCTCGAACTCAGGGCGGGCCGATCATGATCGACTACGACGGGCGCCGCTTCACCACCGGCGGCGTCCCTCCCACCGAGAGGCACCCGATCGCCCTGTACCGCCAGGACGGGGACCTGCTGTGGGGCGAGTTCTCCGGCGGGCACGCCCGCCGGGGGACCCTCACCGGGCTCTGCGCCCCCGACGGCACCCTCGACTTCGCCTACACCATGGTCCTCGACAACGGCGCCGTCGTTTCGGGCCACTGCCGCAGTACCCCGGAACTGCTCCCCGACGGCCGCGTGCTGCTCCACGAGACGTGGGAGCGCTACGGCGCCCACGCGGACAGCGGCGTGTCACTGCTCGAGGAGATCGACCCGAAGACGTTCGCCCAGAACCACCAGACGACGGAGAGCCGGACATGACCCTGAACACCATCGCCCGCCCGAACGTGGAGAAGCCCGTCAAGGGCGGCACCGTGACCTGGGCCTGCGCGCCGGGATTCCCCCCGTCCATCATCTTCCCCTTCACCCCGCCCGAGCGCTTCGGCACCCGCAACCTGCTCGAGTTCCAGATCCTGATGTACCGGCCGCTCTACTTCTTCGGCACGCACGGCACCCCCGAGGTCGACTACGACCTCAGCATCGGCGAGCCGCCGCAGTGGAGTGAGGACGGACTGACCGTCACCGTCACCGTCAAGCCCTGGAAGTGGTCCAACGGCGAGACGATCTGCGCGGACAACGTGCTGTTCTGGGTGAACATGATGGCGGTCAAGGGCGAGCGCTACGGCGAGTACGTCCCGGGCTGCTTCCCCGACAACCTGGTCTCCTACGGCAAGCTCGCCGAGGACAAGGTCTACTTCACCTTCGACAAGGTCTACTCCAAGCGCTGGGTGCTGATGAACCAGCTCAGCACCATCACCCCGATGCCAAAGGCGTGGGACCGCACCGCGGAAGGGCCTTCCGACGCCTCCTACAGCCTGGAGAACGTGGCCGCGGTCTACGACTTCCTGATGGGGGAGAACGGCGGCGTCATCGAGGAGGACAACTCCGACCGGGTGCACTGGGCGACAAGCCCGGTGTGGAGCGTGGTCAGCGGCCCGTGGCGGCTGAAGAGCTACACCATGGAGGGCGTCGTCACCTTCGTCCCCAACGAGCACTACTCGGGACCGAACAAGGCGCACCTGGACGAGTTCCGCCAGGTCCCCTTCATGTCCGACGGTGAGGAGTACCAGAAACTGCTGGAGGGACCGGACGGACCCGACGGCATCCAGGTCGGTTACCTGCCGCTGAGCTTCAGCGCCGAGCCGACGGACGACCCTACCAAGGGCGGCCCCAACCCGCTGGGCGACAACTACACGCTGGTCCCGCAGGCGGCCTTCTGCATCCGCTACATCCCGCTCAACTACAACAACCCGACGGTCGCCGGCAAGATGCTCGCCCAGACCTACATCAGGCAGGCGATGCAGCACGCCCTGGACCAGGACCGGGCGGCCCGCGACATCTACCACGGCTACGCCTACCGGCAGGACGGCCCGGTGCCCCGCTACCCGGTGAGCGACCTGGTCTCGCCCACCCTGCAGGGCGCGCCGATCCTGCCCTTCGACCCCGACCGGGCCCGCGAGCTGCTGGAGGCCAACGGCTGGGACACCAGCGTGACGCCCGCCGTCTGCGTCAACCCCGGAGAGGGGCCCGGCCAGGCCGGGGCGGGCATCCCCGGCGGTACCAAGCTCAGCTTCTCCCTCAGGTACGCCGAGGGCCGGCCCGCGCTCACCCGGCTGATGGAGCAGTTCCGCGACGACGCCGTCAAGGCTGGCATCGAGCTGCGCCTGCAGGAGGTCTACGGCTCGGTCCTGGTGGCCGAGGACGCCCCCTGCGTCGCCGGGCCCGACAGCCCCTGCCTGTGGGAGCTGAGCACCTGGGGCGGCGGCTGGGTGTACCACTACCCGAGCGGCGAGATCCTGTTCCGGACCGACGCCGGCGGCAACTTCGGCCACTACACCGACCCCAAGGCCGACGAGCTCATCGATCGCACCCTGACCAGCGACGACCCGGCCGCGCTCTACGAGTACCAGGACTACATCGCCGAGCAGGTCCCGGTCATCTTCATCCCGAACTTCTCGCTGCGGTTGTTCGAGGTGGCCAACAACCTCCGGGGCTTCGAGCCGATCAACCCCTTCGGGATGATCAGCCCGGAGAACTGGTACTACGTGGAGAAGGACAGCTGACCAATGCCACTCGCCGTGGCGCCCGTCGCCGTCATCCCCGCGCAGAACCTCATGATCCTGCTGCTGCAACTCGGGCTGCTGCTGGGCCTGGCCACCGTCCTGGGCCGCCTGGCCGTCCGGCTCGGGCTGCCCGCCCTGCTCGGTGAGCTCAGCGCCGGCATCCTGATCGGCCCCTCGCTGCTCGCCAACATCGCCCCCGACTTCTCCGCCTGGCTGCTCCCCACCGACCCGGCCAGATTCCACATGATCGACGCAGTCGGACAGCTCGGCGTCCTGCTGCTGGTGGGTCTGACCGGCATGCACCTGGACCTCGGCTTCATCCGCCGCCAGGGCAGGACCGCCGCCTGGATCAGCGGCATGGGACTGATCATCCCGCTGGTCCTCGGCGTCGGGATCGGCTTCCTGGCCCCCGTCGAGATGATCGCCGAGGGCGTCGACCACACGGTCTTCGCGCTCTTCCTCGGCGTCGCGCTCTGCGTCAGCGCCATCCCCGTCATCGCCAAGGTGCTGATGGAGATGCGCCTGCTCCACCGCGACATCGGCCAGCTCATCCTGAGCAGCGCGGTCGTCGACGACGTGGTCGGCTGGCTGCTGCTCTCGGTGGTCTCCGCACTCGCCACCGCCGGGGCGCGCACCGGGCAGGCCGCGCTGACCGCGATCGCGCTGCTCGCCGCGCTCGTCCTGGTGGCGATCCTGCTCGGCCGCCGGGTGGTGGCCAGGGTGCTGCGCGCCGCCGACCGGGGCGGGAGCGCCACCACCATCGCCGCGGTGACGATCATGATCCTGCTCTCGGCCGCGGCCACCCAGTCGATGGGGTTCGAGGCCATCCTCGGCGCCTTCGTCTGCGGCGCGCTCGTCGGCTCCGCACCGGACCTGAAGGTCGCCAGGCTGGCCCCGCTGCAGACGCTCGTCGCCGCGGTGCTGGCACCGATCTTCTTCGCCACGGCGGGCCTGCGGATGGACCTGACCGAGCTGGCCAAGCCGCCCGTGCTGGTGGCGGGGATCGTGGTGCTGACCGTCGCCATCGCCGCCAAGTTCGCCGGCGCCTACCTCGGGGCGCGCATCGCCAGGCGTACCAAGTGGGAGGCCCTGGCCCTGGGCGCGGGTCTCAACTCCCGGGGCGTGATCGAAGTGATCATCGCGATGGTCGGCCTCCGCCTGGGCGTGCTCACCACCGCGTCCTACACGGTCATCGTCCTGGTCGCGGTCGTGACCTCGATGATGGCGCCACCGCTGCTGCGCTACGCGGCCGCCAGGATCGCCCCCACCGAGGACGAGTCCGTCCGCGAGGAGTTCTTCGACACCCTGCAGGGCTCCGACCGGGAGCTCGTGACCACCGCCAAGGAGGCGTGAGATGACCACCGACACCAGGCCGCTGATCCTGGTGGTCGCGACGGGAATGCGGCACTACCGCGAGTACCTGCTGCGCTCCATCGCCACCGAATACCGCATCCACCTCCTGGTGACCGCCGAACCCGGCTGGGAGCAGGAGTACGTCACCGGCTGGACCGTGGTCGCCGACACCACCGACGGCCCCGCGATGGCGGGCGTCGCACTGGAGCTGGCCGCCCGCGAACCCGTGCACGGGGTGCTCTGCTGGGACGAGGCCAGGATCCTGGCCGCCTCGTACGTCTCCGAGGCCCTCGGCCTGCCCGGCGGCGACCCCGAGATGGTGCGCCGCTGCCGCGACAAGCACCGCACCCGCGTCGCGCTCGACGCGCTCGGCGTGCCGCAGCCCAGGTCGCTGGCCGTCGCCACGCTGGAGGAGGCCCTGCGGGCCGCGGAGGAGGTCGGCTATCCGGCCATCCTCAAGCCGCGCGGCCTCGGTGGCAGCCTGGGCGTCATCAGGGTCGAGGATCCCGCGGAGCTGGCGGAGCGGTTCGCCTTCGTCAGCGAGCTGACGGTCCCCGACGGGGCGACGTACGAGATCCCCGTCCTGGTCGAGGAGTTCGCCGACGGCCCAGAGGTCAGCGTGGACGCCGTCGTCCAGGGCGGCGTGGTGACCCCGCTCTTCCTCGGCAGGAAGGTCCTGGGCTACGAGCCGTACTGCGAGGAGGTGGGTCACTTCGTCGACGCCCAGGACGCGCTCCTGCAGGACGCGGAGTTCTGCCGCGTCCTGCAGGACACGCACACCGCTCTCGGGTTCACCGACGGGTTCACCCACACCGAGATCAAGCTCTCCTCCAGGGGACTGCGCGTCATCGAGGTGAACGCCCGCCTGGGCGGGGACATGATCCCCTACCTCGGGCTGCTCACCACCGGGATCAACCCCGGCCTGGCCGCCGCCGCGGTGGCCTGCGGCCGTACCCCCGCGCTCGCCCCCGAGCGCAAGCTCGTGGGCGGGGTGCGTTTCTTCTACGTCGCCGAGGACGACACCACGATCGAGTCGATCGAGTTCGACGAGGCCGGCCTGCCCCCGGAGATCGACAGGGCGGTTGTGGTGGTCGCCCCCGGGGCGACCGTCTCGCCACCGCCCAAGGGCACCCTGTGGGGGCGTATCGCCTACGCCACCGCGCTGTCAGAGACCGTCGACGAGTGCCGGGCGGCGTTGGACGCCGCCGAGGCCGTCCTGAAGGTGAGGTCAACCACGTGACCGCCGTTGTCGAGAACGAGAAGAACATGCCTCCAGGCCCTCCGGACAAGCCGGACGACGGGGTGTTCGTCACCCTGCGGGAGACCCCGCGCGCCGTCAAGGCGCTGCTCTTCGGCGGCTTCATCAGCAGGCTCGCCGCGTTCATCCAGATCTATCTGGTGCTCTTCCTGACCGACCGGGGCTTCTCCGCCACCCAGGCGGGGCTCGCGCTGGGCGTGTACGGAGCCGGCGCGGTGGTGGGCTCGTTCGTCGGCGGATCGCTCTCCGACCGTCTCGGCGCCCGGACGGTCACGCTGATCAGCATGGGCGGCTCAGCGGCCCTGATCGTGTCCATCCTCTACGCCCCGACCTACACGCTGCTGCTCGCCGCGGTCTTCATGGTCAGCACGGTCGGCCAGTTCTACCGGCCGGCGGCCCAGACCATGCTGACCGAGCTGACGCCGAGGCACCGGGTCGTGATGATCACGGCGATGTACCGGCTCGGCCTGAACCTCGGCATGACCGCCGCCCCGCTGATCGGCGCCGCGCTGCTCTCCGTCTCCTACAACGCGCTCTTCTGGGGAGAGGCCGCCGCGGCACTGATCTTCGGTGTCACCGTGATGTTCGCGCTGCCCAGGCGCGGGGCACACGCCGCGTACGTCGCGAAGCAGCAGGAGGCGGTGGCGGAGAAGGCGGAGGAGGCGACGCAGGGCCGCTCCGGCTACCTCGCGGTGTTCGCCGACTGGCGCTACAGCGTCTACCTGCTCGCGATGCTGCTCACCTCCATCGTCTACTGCCAGTACACGGCCACCCTTCCGCTGGACATCTCCGCCGCCGGGATCAGCCTGTGGTGGTACGGCGCGGCCGTCTCGCTGAACGGCTTCATCGTCATCACCTGCGAGCTGGCGATGACGAAGGTCGTGCAGAAGTGGCCGATCCGGCTGACCGCGCTGCTCGGCCTCGGCCTGGTCTCGGTCGGTTACGCGATCTACGCGATATCCCCGCTGCCGATCTGGTTCATGATCGGCACCCTGGTCTGGACGCTCTCGGAGATCATCGGTGGGCCCACCACGTTCGCCTACCCCGCGCTGGCCGGCCCCGAGCGGCTCCGCGGCCGCTACATCGGCGCCATGCAGAGCGTCTTCGGGCTCGGCACCGCGATCGGGCCGGTGATCGGAACCCTGGTGTGGTTCCAGGTCGGACGCTCGGTGTGGCTGTGGGCGGCCCTGGTATCCGCGATCGCGACCGTGGCGGGCCTGATCGGCATGCGTGACCCGCACAAGGCCGAAGAGTCGCGGCCTGCGACCGCCTCGGCGACATGAACGGAGGAGTGAGATGCTCAGAATCGCTGTTGTGGGCGGTGGGATCGCGGGGGCCATGCTGGCCTGGCGGCTGTGCGAGGTCATCAGGGGCAGCGCCGTCCACCTGTACACCGGAGAGCCGCACAGGCGGGCCGACGCCAGCTCCGCCTCGGGCGGCCTGACCAGGGCGTTCGAACCGGACGCCGCGCTCTGCCTGGAGGCCGCCGACAGCCTGGCCGAGCTCCAGTCGAGTCCGGAGCTGCGCCAGTGGGCCTCCTACCGGGAGACCGGCTCGGTGTACCTGCTCCCCGGCCTGGGGCCGGGCACCGAAGGCCTGGTGGAACTGGTGCGCAGCCGGCTGCCCGGCTCGATCTCCCTGATCGGCGGCGAGGAGCTCAGCAGCCGCGGCACGTTCCGCGAGCTGCCCGAGGGAAGCGTGGCCGTCGTCGAGAAACGCGCGGGTTACCTCTCCCCGAACGCCTTCCGCGACCGGCTCCTGGTCGAGCTCGCCCGGTCGGGCGCGTTCGTCACCGACGGGCAGGTCGACGGGATCACCGCGGAGGCCGAGGTCCGCCCCGCCGAGGGCAGCCCGGCCAGGTTCGACGCCGTCGTGGTGGCGGCGGGGGCCTGGACCCAGGACCTGCTCGCCCGCACCGGCCTGTCGGACGCGGGACTGCGCACCAAGGTGATCCAGTACGTGCTCGGGCCCGCGGCCGGGAGGAATCCCGGCGCGTTCGTCGACGACACGTCCGGCCTGTACGGCAGGACGTACGCGGAGGGAAGGATCCTGCTCGGGCTGCCCACCGACAGATGGGACATCACCCCTGGAACCGTGCCGATCGACCCCGCCCTCACCAGCAGGATCCTGGATGTCGCCGAGTCCAGGATCGGGTACCGCCCGCCAGGCGGTGAGGTCAGGGCCGTCACCGCGGTCGAGTGCTACCACCCCACGGGCGGGCTGTCGCTGCGCCCCCTGGCGAAGGGCGTCTACACCTTCACCGGGGGCAGCGGCGGCGCGGGCAAGACGGTGCTCGCCGCGAGCCGCACGGCCGCGCGAAGCCTGGTCAGGTCATTGCGCTGACCGGCGAGAGGAGGGCCTGGCCGGGGCGCGGTGAACGTCACCGCGGCACCCGGTCAGGTCGTCGCGGTGAACACCAGATAGCAGTAGTCGTCCAGCATCTTCGCCAGCGGCCGACCCGGCCGACCCAGCCGCACCGCCAGCGCCTCCTCGTCGAGACCGGCCTCCGCGAGGAGGCGCCGCGCCCACCGGCGGCCCAGCCGCAGGTGCGCGCGGTAGGCGTCGGCGCCGCGGGCACCGTGCAGGGCGTCGGCGATGGCGGCGTCCCAGGGCATCAGCGCTCGCGGGCGCAGGGCGTGCAGCATCTTGGTCGCCGCGGTCGGCCCCAGCGAGCGGGGTCTGGATCCGGGGGCCGCCCGCATCGCCGCGAGGTCCGCGTAGCACTCGCCCACCGCGTCGATCTCGACGTCGCCCAGCTGGGCGAGTGCGACGTCCCGGCCGGGAAGGCGATCCCGCCAGCGCTCCCACCAGGCGCCGGTCTCCGCGCAGAAGACGTCCGGCTCGCCCTCGCGCGGGTAGCGCAGCCGGCACCCCCAGGCGTTCAACCAGGTCAGCAGTGCCCGGCGATGGGCCGCGAGCGCCGGGTCGACCCACGGCCCGGTCGCCAGCAGCAGCCGTTCCCAGGACCGCTCGGCCGCGGTGTAGCCGGCGAACTCGCCGACCGCCGCGCGCAGGCGCTCCAGGTCAGGCCCCCCGTCCGTGCCGGAGCCTCCCGGGCCGGAGGCGGCGGAACGCGATCCCATCTCCCACGACGGAGTCGTCATGGTCACCGGCCGGTCAACGGCGGCCGGCTCCGGCCCCGCATCAGCGCGGCCAGCAGCCGTTCGGTGCGCTCGTTCGGCTCCACCCCGAGGTCGGTGCGGAGCCGGTGACGGCACACCTCGTACCAGCTCAGGACGCGGCCGAGCTCGTCGAGCTCGCCGTGCATCATCATCAGGGTCTGGTAGGTGGCCTCGTGGTGGGGGTCGACGTCGAGGGTCCGGCGGCACCAGTGCATCGCGGCCGGCCAGTCCTCTCGCTCCAGCGACTCGCTGCGCAGCGCGGACAGCGCGCGCAGGGCGGTCCCGCGCATCCACTGCCGCTGCTCGTTGATCCAGCCGCCGGTCTCGCCGGTGAGGAAGTCACCGATGTAGAGGTCGGCGGTGCGCTGGAACCAGGCGATCGCGGTGTCGTGGTCCTTGGCGACCCAGGCGTCCCGGCCCCGGTCGAAGGCGCGCTGGAACTCCTCGATGTCCACCCACGCGCTGTTCGTCCGCAGCAGGTAGCCGTGGTTCTGGTGGAGCAGGGTGAAGCCGTCCCGGTCCTCGAACTCGTTGAGCACCCGGCGTACGCCGTGCACGGCCACCTTGAGCGAGCTGGAGTGGTGGTCCGCTCTCTCCGGCCACAGCACCTCGTGCAGCCGGTCCCGGTGGACGAACCGGTCACGGTTGACCAGCAGGTACTGGAACAGGGCCCGGGCCTTGCCGGCGCGCCAGTGCGACACGGCCTGCCCGTCGACCTCCAGACGGAAGTTGCTCAGGCAGCGGGCGACGACCGAGGGCGTGCCCTCGTCGGCTCCGGAGTTGTGGGGGCCAGGTACCGCCAATTGTTGAACAGGCATGTTCGCTTCCCTCAGGAGAACGGACTCCGCCGCTCGCGGAGTCAACCGCGGACGCCGAAATACGTCGTGTACGAGTGCGGTGCCAGCACGACCTGGATGTGATAGGGCATGCACTCGTCGTGCATTCTGAACATCACCGTGACCTCCGGGTAGGAGGTGGTCATGCCAAGCCCGGCGAAATAGTGGTCGGTGGCGAGGACGAGACGATAGAGCCCGCGCTCCATGAACTCGTCCATCCATTCTTTTACGTTTCCCTCGATGTCGGTCTCTCCCTCGGAGACCTGTTGCCAGTCCGCGCCCACGGCTCGCTCCAGGCGAGCTCGGACACCGGCCGCGGATCGGCCGTAGACGCCGTCAAGTGCCTGCGTGGCGATGCTCATGGTGAGGATACCCATCTTCTGGTCGGGGCCGCTTGACCTGTATCACGCGACCTCGGTCCCATCAGGTTCCACCGGAGCGTTATCCGTCCGCTTTCGGCCCGCTATCCATCGGCTACCGCCCCCTATCTTTTCCCGGCGAATGGGGCGGATGTCGGATCAGAAGAGATCGGATAAAGGCTGGATAGGGGGGCTGCCTACGTTTTGAAGCAGACAGGCGAACAGCAGCCAGGAAGACACGACAAGAGGTGCAGAAAATGCGGAAATTCGCTAGCTCCAACGCTCTCCGGTCCATCATCGCCGCCACCGCCATCCTGGGATGCCTCGGCCTCACCGCCGTCCTCCCCGCAGTCGCCGCCGGCGGATCCCCGGAGACCGTGGTGCTCGCCAGCAACACTCCCTGGGGCTGAACCGCACCCCCGCCCGGTGGTCGCCGGCGGCGGGATTCGCCGGAGCGGTCGGAGCCGTCCAAGGCCCGGCCGCTTCTTCGCGTCTCAAACCCACCCGTTAGTCGCAAGTCAGGCCAGACCTTAACAAAACCCCCTGGTTCTCCACTCAGCGACGTTGTATGATCCCGGGCAGACAGCGGTTCATGCACATAAAATCACCCGTCGTGATCACTGAGTTATATGTCTGGGGTTACGGTCGGCCGAAATTCGATATATTTTCCTGAGTTTAAGTTAATGGTCAGGTGCCTGACGTCTCTCTTACGCAACACCATGCGGTGATTTCCTGGACAGGCCGCGACTCTGTAAGGAGATTCGGGTGGAGTATCGGATCCTCGGTCCTCTGGAAGTCGTGGCCGGTTCCCAGCGCCTGGATCTGGGAGCACCCCGGCAACAGGTGGTTCTCGGTTGCCTTCTGCTGGAGGCCAATCGCATGGTCACCATCGGGCGACTGACCGACGCGATCTACGGTGACGACCTTCCCAGCACGTCGCGCGCGCAGGTGCAGATCTGTATCTCCTCACTCCGGCGACTGTTCGCCGCCCACGGCAACCTCGACGTCATCGCGACCCATTCCCAGGGATACACCCTGCGGGTCACCGAGGGGCAGCTCGACTCCCAGAACTTCGAGAACCTGCTGAGCCAGGCCCGCCAGGCCCGTGAGAACCGCAACCCGGAGGAGGCGGTCAGACACTACCGGGACGCGCTCGCCCTCTGGCGGGGCCCCGCCCTCGACGGCCAGGAGAGCCGGCTCGTGCAGGCGGCGGTCAGCAGGCTGACCGAGCGCCGGATCAACGCCAACGAGGACTGCGTCGATCTGGAACTGGAACTCGGCAGGCACCACGAGCTGGTCGGCGAACTCAGTGAGCTCGTCGAGGAACACCCGCTCAGGGAGCGGCTACGCGGCCAGTTGATGCTCGCTCTCTACCGCTCCGGACGCCAGGCGGAGGCGCTGACGGTCTACCGCCGCGCCCGCCAGACGATGATCGACGAGTTGGGCATCGAGCCCAACGAGAGCCTGCAGCAACTCGAGTACGCGATCCTCACCTCCGACGAGAGCCTTGACCCGCCGGAGCGGCAGCAGCAACAGCCGCAGCAGCTCCAGCGCCACGGCGAGGCGAACGAGGTGCCGGTCGCCCACCGGGCCGTACCCCGGCTGCTTCCCACCGACATCGCGGACTTCACCGGCCGGATCAAACTGGTCGAGGCCATCCGCAGCCAGCTCACCTTCGCCGCGGAGGACCGGCAGCGACTCGCCGTGCCCATCATCGCCGTGGTCGGCAAGCCGGGGATCGGCAAGTCCACGATCGCGGTGCACGTCTCGCACAGCGTCGCCGGCCGCTACGAGGACGGTCAGCTCTTCGCCGACCTGCACGGAGGGGAGTCGCGCCCGCTCGGTTCCGGGCAGGTGCTCGAACGCTTCCTGCGGGCGCTGGGCGTGCCGGGCGCCGCCATCCCCGACGGGGTGGACGAGCGGGCGGAGATGTACCGCGCGCTGCTCGCCGGACGCAGGATGCTGATCGTCCTGGACGACGCCAGGAGCGAGAGCCAGGTGCTGCCCCTGCTTCCCGGCAATCCCGAGGCCGCGGTGATAATCACCAGCAGGACCCGGCTGGCCGGCCTGCCCGGTGCCGCCCACCTCGACGTGGACCTCTTCGACTCGCGGCAGTCGGTCGACCTGCTCTCCCGCATCGCGGGTATCGAACGGGTGCAGGCCGAGCACGAGGCGGCGGCCCGGCTGGCGGACCTCTGCGGCCACCTCCCGCTGGCGCTGCGCATCGCGGGCGCCAGGCTCGCGGCCCGGCCGCACTGGACGATCGACCAGCTGGTGGGCCGGCTCGAAGACGAGACCCGCAGGCTCGACGAGCTCAAACACGGGGACCTGGGCATCAGGGCGAGCATCTCCCTGACCTACGAAAGCGTCAGCGAGGACGCGCGGAGGCTGTTCAGGCGCCTGGCCATCCTGGAGTTCCGGCACTTCTCCGGCTGGGTCGCCGCCGCGCTGCTCGACAGCAACCCCTCCGACGCCCAGGACCTGCTCGACGACCTGGCCGACACCCAGCTGATCGAGGCGACGGACACCGGATACGGCGTGCACGGCCAGTACCGCTTCCACGACCTGATCCGCGTCTTCGCCCGCGAGCGCCTCGCCACCGAGGAGGCGGTCGCCGACCGCAAGGCCGCGCTGGAGAGGGTGCTCGGCGGGCTGCTCTTCCTGACCGGGGAGGCGCACCGCCGCGAGTACGGCGGCGACTACGTACAGGTGCACAGCGAAGCCCCGCGCTGGTCGCTGCCCGACCGGCTGGTCGAGAAGCTGGTCATGGCCCCCCTGCCCTGGTACGAGCGCGAGCGGCTGACACTGGTCGCGGGGATCCGCCAGGCGGCGCAGGCCGGGTTCGTCGAGCTCTGCTGGGATCTCGCGATCAGCGCCGTGACCCTGTTCGAGTCGAGGATCTACTTCGACGACTGGCGGGAGACCCACGAGGTCGCGCTGGCCGCCGCCCGGCGGGCCGGGGACCGCAGGGGGCAGGCGGCGATGCTCTACTCGATCGGCTCGCTCTACATCGCCGAGCAGCGGTTCGGAGACGCGCGCCGCGACTTCGAGGCGGCCGCGGAACTGTTCGAGGAGGCGGGCGACGACCTCGGCGTGGCCCTCGTCATCCGCAACATCGCCTTCCTGGACCGGATCAGCGGCCGGCTCGACGACGCCGTGGAACGCTACGAACGCGCACTGGCGATCTTCCGTAGGACCGATGACCAGGTCGCCTCCGCCTACGTGCTGCACAGTGTGGCCCAGATCAGGCTGGACTGCGAGGACCTCGAAGCGGCCAAGCTACTGCTGAGCGAGGCGCTGGAACTCAGCAGGGTCGGCGGCAGCCGCCGCGTGGAGGCACAGGTCCTGCACCGGCTGGGCGAGACCTACCTCCGCTCGGGAGAGCTGCCGTCGGCGGCCGAGGTCTTCGAACAGACGCTCACCACGGTACGCAACATCGGGGATCCGACCGGAGAGGCGTACGCCCTGCACGGCCTGGGCATCGCGCGGCTGCGCCAGGGCGACTTCACCGAGGCCGACCTCACGCTCCAGCGCGCCCTGGAACTGGCGAGCACCATGGGAGAGAAACTGGCCGAGGCGCGGGTCGTGCTCGGCCTCGGTGAGCTGGCGCTGGCCACCGACCAGACCGAACAGGCCATCGGCCGCTTCCACCAGGCCCTCGGCCTGTTCCACAAGATCGACGCGCCGTTCCACGTGGTCCGCGTCCTGGTCATGCTCAGCGAGGCGTACTCGGCCGTCGGCGAGACCGAGGCGGCGCTGAGCGTCTCGGAGGAGGCACTCGAACTGGCCGACACGATGCCCCCCGCGATCGCCGCCCAGATCCGCACCCAGCTGGCGGATCCTCCCGCCGGCTGACCCCGGCCGTGCCCGGTGGGAGGCGGCGGAGACGGCGCGGCCATGCCCTTGAACGGGGGACGTCCACGGACGCGGTGTCCGGAAAACGCCGGGCTCCTCAGGTCCACTGGTGCGACGGACGGACAGAGGCGCTTGGCCACGCCTCTGTCCGACAGCCTCGTTGTCAGCCCACGCAGATGGAGGACGTTCGGTCGTTGAAAGTGTTCCAGCCGAAGTAGGTGGCGTTCTGGTTGTAAATGGGCACGCCGTCCAGCCTGGCTATTGATTCACCCCGTGTCACGAAAATGAATTTTCCGTTTTGGTGGTAGTCCTGATGCAGGGTGACCGGCTGACCCGTGTTGTTGATAACCGACGATGCTCTGTCGTTGTGCGTCGGCGGCACGTTGAAGCAGTCGGGCAGGGGAGTCAGATACATGTATTCATATACGGCGCCGGTGAAATTGTAGTCCGTGAACAGGCAGATCCTGCCTGCGTTACAGTCGGAGGGCGCCGCGTTCGCCGGGACCGCCGGGAGAAGTGTGCCGCCGACGGCCAGAGCCGTGGCCGCGATGATCGAAAATTTACATGACCGCATGAGGTCCCTTCCTGTCGAGCCGTTCCACCTGTCAGCGGAGGCAGTAGGAGGATGCGCGGTCGTTGAAGGTGTTCCAGCCGAAGAAGGTGTTGTCCTCGTTGTAGATGATCTCATAATCGAGTCGATTGTCCGACGTATTCGGCCATATGTTGACGTATTTACCGCGCCCGTTGTAGTTCTGATACAGAGTGAGCATCTCCCCCGTGTTGTTGACAACCGACGATGCAGTGTCGTTGTACTGTGACGGTAAGTTGTAGCAGCCCGGTCTGAGCCGCAGCACCTCACCTTGGAATTCGTAATCCTTGAAGAGGCAGGCGGTGCCGGCGGCGCAGTCGGAAGGCGCTGCGTTCGCCGGGGTCGTGGGGAAGAGTGCGCCGATGACGGCCAGAGCCGCGGCCGAAACAACGGCGGACACGCGTGGTTGCACGGGGGGCCTTTCGGTTGAAGTTCGTTTCAGCAGGGCTCGCGGCCACATTCTTATTTGGGACCCGTCGCCCCCTGCTCAACGAATGCTGTCAGGAGGCAGTGGATTTCCAGTTGATTCGGCCCGGGGTCAAGGTGCGGCCGGGGGACCGCGCCGAACCTAAAGTCCTCGGCGGGCGAGCCAGTCGAGGGCGGCATCGGCGAGAGTGCGCCAGCCTCGGTCGAACGGCGCGCTGTGGCCGCGTTCCGGGTACTTCGACGAGCTCGGTGTCCGCACTGGAAGCGGCGTAGAGCTTGTGGGCGGCCTTGTGGATTCGCAAGGTCAGCGGCCGGACGGCGTCCCGTCCAGCCGCGCCAGGAACGTGTCGGCGCGTTGGACGAACAGATGCGCCTCGCGCTCGGCCGACAGTCTTCGCGCCTGCTCCGCTGCGGCTCGCACCATGACTCTCGGTTTTCCCTGCGCTCGCAGCAGCCGGGCGTGCAGGAGAAGCAACAGGCCTTCCTGGTAGCGCTGGCCGTAGGCGCGCAGGTAGTGATCGGCTCGGTCCAGGGCCGCCGCTGCCTTCTGGGGCTCTCCGGCCGCCAGCCGCATCTCGCCGAGAAGCGCGTACCAGGTGGAGACGCAGGAACGGACGGGGTTGAGGAGGTTCGTCTCGATGATGCGTTCGGCCTGCGTGGCGGCGCCGGTCGGGTCGTCGCCGGTGACCGCCCGTGCCCAGCACCGCGCGAGCCGCTGGTAGGTGCCGAGGAAGACGTAGGAGAAGTCGGGGTCTACGGCGATGCCTCGCTCCGCCGAGCGTAGCGCCGCGGCCGGGTCGCCGACGATGGCCGCGGTTCTCGCGCTCATGGTGGCCCAGACCGTGACGGTGTAGCGGTCATCGCCGGCGGCCTCCAGCCTGTCGAGAAGGGTGTGTGCCCCGGCCACGTCGCCGTACAGTGCCGTGGCCTCGGCCAGCATCCCGGTCATGAGCAGCTGAAGGTCGTGCTGGACGGGGGCGTCTTCACGATCCGCGGAGCCGGCCAGGAGGGTCTGTCCCGAGCGGCTGAGGTGGCGGTAGGCCTCTCCGATGTTGCCGATGTCCCACTGGTGGATGCCCCATGCCTGCAGTCCGTACGTACGCACGATCGGGTGCGGGGACGACTCGCCCTGCTGGAGCAACTGCCGCGCCAGCGGGCCGCTGCGGTCGAGTTCGATGCCCTGGGCAAGAGCCGCCCAGCGGGAGTAGAGGATCCCGGCGGCCTCCACCTCCCGGCCCAGGACCCGGGCCAGGTGCTCCGCGCGCTCCAGCAGGTTCAGCTCCGCGCCCGCGTACATCGAACGCATACCGATGACCGCGGTGAGCTGGGACAGGGCCGCGAGCTCAGGTTCCACGAGACCCGCGCTCCGTGCCACCTGTGCGGACAGCCGCAGCTGCTGCTCGGCCGCCTCCAGAGCGGACCTGGCCGCGGCCCGGCGGCCTGAGCGCGCCAGGGCCGCCGCGGTGCGGGCCGGCGCGGCCAGCGGTCCGGCCGCCCACAGATGGTGAGCGACCTGCTCAGGCACGGACTCGCCGTCGGGGAGGCTCTGCTCCAACGCGTTCGCGACCCGCAGGTGCAGGCGAGTCGCGCGCCGAGGTGATGTCGTCTCCGAGATCGACTCCCGCACCAGGTCGTGCACGAAGCGGAACGAGTACGGGTCCCCCGGCGTGGGTGCGAGCAGCCCGAGGGCTTCGACGGATTCCAGGCGGACGAGGCAGGTGGCGATGTCGAGATCGGCGACCCGGGCGAGCAGGCTCAGATCCACGTCCCTGCCGACCAGCGCGGCGATCTCGAGCAGGTCCTTGGCGTCGTCGTCCAGACCGGTCATCCGGTCGCGCACGACGCCACGCACGGTCGAGGGAACGCCGGCGCGCGCCGCGGCGTCCTCGGCGAGCGGGCTGCCACCGGCGAGTAGCCGGGCCAGCTCACGGACGAAGAACGGGTTGCCCGCGGTCCGGGAGTGGATCGCCCGGGCGGCGTCCAGGCCGGGGGCCCGCCCGATCTCACGGCGGACAAGCTCCGCCACCTCCAGCGAGCCGAGCGGGCCAAGCACGAGGCGGTGGTGACCCGATGACCGGCTTGCCTCCGCGAGCATCCGCGCCAGCTCTGATCCAGGAACGGGCGCTCGGTCACGCAGTGCCCCGAGCAGCACGGTGCCGGTCGGCAACCGGGAAGCCAGATGACCGAATAGGTGCAGCGAGGCGACGTCCGCCCACTGCAGGTCGTCGACCACGACCATGACCGGCCGTCGTGCCGAGACGTGGGCGATCAGCGCGATGACCTTCTCGAACAGGTGGAAGCGGCCGCTGCCGCCCGGCAGCACCTGTCCGGTGAGGGCGTCGTCGTGCGGTTCCAGAAAGCGGCCGAGCGCGCCCTTCAGCCATCTCTCCCGTTCCGGAGCGGCCACACCGTCCAGGACGGCACGGACCACGTGCACCCACGGCCACATCGACGGCGCTCCCCCGTCTTCGAGGCAGCGGCCCCAGACGACGAGACCGTCCCGGTCACCGGCCTCGCGGGCTGCCTCCTCCATCAGGCGGGTCTTGCCCACCCCGGGCTCACCCTCGATGAGCACGAGCCCGGCCCTGCCGTCCACGGCGCGCCGCGTCGCCTCCCGCAGCACCGCGAGCTCCTCGGATCGCCCCACCAGGCCGTCGCCGGTGGCACTCGGCGCGCTCGCGGCGGACGACCGGAGATTTTCGTCGCGGCTCGTCACGACCGTGCTCATGGACGTGAGGTCCTGTCGCAACACCCTCTGATAAGCCTGCTCCAGCACGGGACCCGGATCGATGCCCAGGTCCTCCGCGAGCCGCGAGCGGACGGCGCGGAACGCCGACAGCGCCTCGGCCTGCCGACCGGCGGCTCCCAGGACGGAGATGAGACCGGCCTGCACAGGCTCGTGCAACGGCTCCATCGAGGCGGCCAGCTGTAATGGCACGAGCACACGCTCGGGCCGGCCCAGCGACACGGCGAGTCCGGCGGCGGCCGAGCACGCGTTGAAGAATTCACCGTTCAGGCCGGCGAAGACGGGCAGGGCCTCGGGCTCAAGGGCCAGCCCGTCGCCCGCAGGGCCGCGCCAGAGCCGAAGCGCCCGCTCGTAGCAGTCGAGCGCCCGCTCGCGCCGATCCTGCTCAAGAGCGCTTCTCGCGATCCTCACCAGCTCCCTGAAGGTCGCCAGGTCCAGCGTTCCGGCACCGGCCGTGCACAGATAGCCGCTGCCCCGGCTCAGCAGATACGAGCTGCTTCCCCGGGCGGGCAGATCGGGCTCCAGCAGACGGCGGAGTGCGCCGATGTACTTGTGGATGGCGTTGACCGCGCTGCCCGGGGCCTGCTTTCCCCAGATCAAGTCGATCAGCTCGACCTTGCTGATCGGCAGGCCCTCGTGGGCCAGGAGCAGGGCGAGCAGGTGTGCCTGCTGACGAGGTCCGGCGTCCAGCTCGACGTCGCCGCGCCACAGCCGCAACGGACCGAGGATCTGCATGCGCAACGCGGTGCCAGGTACCGGGCAAGCCCTCGCGTCCGCGGTGATGGGCAGTGTGGAAACGGCCACTTCCATCAACACCCTCAATCGAGCTGACAGATGTTTCCTGCGCGACCAGCGTTGCGCCGTTTAGCCGCAACCAACTACCTATAGCCATAGTATAAACCCTGGAGTGTGACTCCAGCGAGACCCAGGAAACCCCTATCGAAAAGTGAACGCGTCAGTGGCAGACCATGCACAACCTCCGACCCGACGCGACCAGTACGCCGAGATGACCCGGCAGGACGTCGTCAAGGCGGCACGGCGGCTGTTCGCGGAGCACGGTTACGCCGGCACGACCGTCGGCAAGATCGCCAAGGCGGCTCGTGTCTCGCCCGCCACCGTGTACGCGCAGTGCGGCGGCAAGGAGGGGCTGCTCGGCACGCTCATGGACATGTGGACCGCCGGGCAACTGGTGCCGGACATCATCACCGCGTGCCAGGCCGCCGGTTCGGGGCGAGCGAAGATGGAAGTGCTGGCCGAGGGGTACGTAGCCATCTACGAGCAGTCCGGCGACATCATCCGCATCGTGACGAGGGCGGCTGCAAGCACGCCGGTGGCCGAAAACTTTCTCAGGACGGCCGACCAACGGCATCAGGACGCTCTGCGCCAGATCGTTAAGCAGATTCAGGATGTAGGCGACCTCGACGAGGGGTTGTCCCTCGACGACGCAGCGAAAATCATTTTTTTTCACTTCAGGCACGACCAGTTCGTCCTCGCCGTCGACACATTCGGCTGGGGCGTGGACCGGACCGTCCAATGGATCACCGAGCGCATCGAGTCGGCCATCCTGAAGACCTGACCGGCCGGCGCAGCCAGAGTCTTTCGGCGGTTCGATCCGGATCACCGGCCGTTGATGACGGGATCTAGGACGTGTATACGGGCCGGCCGCCTTCGCCGGGCCTTCTCCTCCCCGGCAGCCTTCTCCAGGGCGGTGATGACGTCCTGGCCGAGGTGCGTCCCGGCGGCGTCGTGGTGGGCCCGGCCGGTGGCGGGGTCTCGACCGGTCGCCTTACCCCCGGACGATGACTCCGACATCAACGGTCACATCGACGTCGACACCACGATTCACGGTGTCCCCTTTCCTGGAGTGTGCTGCCAGTAGATCACCGTACGGCGACCCGGGGGCACAAGCCATCAGGTCAGTTCTCAGTACCGGTCCGCAGGGGCCAGGCTCGCATCCGGCAGCCGCCGACCGGGCTCGGCGATGCCGGGTCGGCCTGGTCGACGGGTACGGCCCGCTCGGCATCGAGGCATCCGCTGTGGCGGTCGGTGGTCAGGCTGCAGGCCGCCTCCGGGATCGCCGGGTCGCCTCGTGTGATGTCGCCCGGCGGCCGGTCGTCCGCCACGGCCGCCGCCGGCGACATCACACGAGGTGCGGGGCCGAGGATCAGCCGATCCGGCGCAGGGCGTCGGCCAGGCTGGACAGGCCGACCGGTCCGAGCTCCAGCGCGGCGGTGTGCCAGGCACGCAGGTCGAAGGCGTCGCCCTGGCGCAGTCTGGCCTCCTCGCGGGCCTGTACCCAGGCCCGCTCGCCCAGCTTGTAGGCGATGGCCTGGGCGGGCCAGCCGAAGTAGCGCACCACCTCGGCCTCGACCCGGTGCGGCTCGCAACGGCCCCGGTCGCGCAGCACCTCGCAGGCCTTCTCGAAGGTCCACTTCGAGCCGTCGGGGAGCGGCAGGTCCAGGTGGACGCCCAGGTCGATGACCACCCGGGCGGCACGCAGAGCCGACCAGTTGAGCATGCCCAGCCGGGTACCGGGGTCGGTGAACCAGCCCAGTTCGTCGGCCAGCCGCTCGGCGTACAGGCCCCAGCCCTCACCGTGGCCGTCCACCCAGGAGACCTTGGCGAACCTGGACAGGCGGTCCTCGGCCATCCGCATCGCGCCGAACTGCAGGTGATGGCCGGGAACGCCCTCGTGGAAGATCGTGGTCAGCTCGCTCCAGGTGGCGAAGCGCGTCCGCCCGCCGACCGGCCACAGCGTGCGGCCGGGCCGCGACAGGTCCTCGCTGGGCGAGTTGTAGGAGGCCGCGCCGGAGGTGGAGCTCACGTCGACCTCGGCCACGATCCGCCGCAGCGGCTCGGGGATGTCGAAGTGGGTGCCGTTCAGCTGCTCGATGGCCCGGTCGTGGCGTTCCTGCAGCCAGGCCTGGTACTCCTCCAGGGAGTCGACGGCCTGGGTCTCGTTGAGGATCTCGGTGGCCTCCTCGATGGTCGCGCCCGGCTTGATCCGCTCGACCTCGGCGGCCATCTCGGTCCCGATGCGCTCCAGCTCGGCCCAGCCCCACTCGTAGGCCTCGCGCAGGTCGATGTCGGAGCCCAGGCTGATCCTGGCCGCGACCGCGTAGCGCTCGGGGCCCACCGCGTCGGCCTGGTCCGCCCTCGGGGCGTACTCCTCGCGCAGGTAGCGCCCGGCGTCGGCGTACGCGGCGTGGGCCGCCGCCGCCGCGCTGAGCAGCTCCTCCTTGACCGGGCCCTCGCCGTAGGTGGCGACGAAGGCGTCGTGCGCCGGGGGGGTCCCGCCCGCGCCGGCGAACTGGTCGGCCTGGTCGGCCATGGCCAGCGCCTGCCTGCGAGCGCCCCGCAGGCCCGAGGCCAGGCCGACCTCCAGGCTCTCCCGCCATCCGGCGAGCATCGTGGGGATCGCCGCCAGGCGGGCGGCGACGTCGCGCCACTCGTCATCGTTGCCGTGCGGGAGGAGGACGACGCTGGAGCGCACCCGGTAGGGCAGCCCGTACGGCGCCGCCACCCAGCGGAGCGGCTCACCCATGTCGTGCCAGCCGAGCTCCGCCTCCAGCCGCTCCCGCAGGTGGGCGGCCGCCCGGACGTCCGACTCCCCGGTCGGGACCAGCTCGTCGAGACGCTTGAGGGTCGTGCGGATCAGCTCGGCCCGTGCGGAGCTCCCGGCAGGGCTGTGGTCGGTGGCGGCGACGAAGTCGGACACGATGCCCTCGGCACCTGCCGCGATCGGGTCGAGTGCCGCCCAGCGGGTGACGTACTCATCGCAAAGCGCAAAAATCGGAGTGCTCATGTCCGAAAACGTAGGACCGCCCAACATCCATGCCTTATCGCTCCGCTATCGAACCTGGTGGCGGGCTTGAGTGACCGGGGCACGTCCGCGAATGTGGTGTACGGGTACCCGGGGGTGGGGCTCGGTCACGTCCGGGCTCGGTCACCATCGGAGGCGGCGGCGGGGGCGGTCCCCGAACCCTCACCTGCCCTCGCTGTGCCTTTGACCTTCCATCCCGAACAGGCCGCACCGATGAGCGGCTCTGAAACCACACCTGCCCTCGCTGTGTTTTTTGCCGTGCGCGACACCGGGCTTTTCGGCGGAGACCGGTCTCCGCTATTCATTTATGCCCAGCACGAAATGGCGAGGAGGCCGGCCTGTGGTGATACTCGTCCGGCGCCTCGTGCGCTTTGGAATTCTCTTCTTGTTCTCTGGAATTCGTATGGCCAGCATGCCGGGAAATGACTACGCTTGGTAGTCGAATGGTTACCAGATTCGATGGTTGGGGTTCGCGCCGCTGTCGTTGAACTCCGGCAAGGAGGGCATCGTGGTCAACCTCTACACGCCTCAGGCGATATGGGGCAGGGAGCTGAAGCACTACCGGAAGGCGGCGGGCCTCACCCAGGGGCAGCTGGCCGAGATAATCCACTTCAGCGAGTCCCTGATCAGCGGCGTCGAGACGGGCCTGCTCCCGGCCAGCCCGGAGTTCGCCGACGCCTGCGACACGGCCCTCAACACGGGCGGTGCCCTCCGCCGCCTCCTCGACTGGAGGAAGGGGCAGGTCTTCCCGTCCTGGTTCGGCAGGTGGCGCGACCAGGAGGACACGGCGATCACCCTCCGGACCTATCAGCCACTGGTGTTTCCCGGGCTCCTCCAGAGCGAGGCATACGCCCGAGTGCTGCTATTCGGAGATGAGGCGAAGGTAGAAGCGCGGCTGAACCGTCAGGCACTCTTCGTCCGTAGCAACCCTCAGCCTCCGGTATACCGATGCGTGATCGACGAGGCAGTTCTCCACCGCCCGATCGGTGGCCCCCAGGTGATGCGAGAGCAGTTGGAACACCTCATAGCGGTGATCAATCCTCGGCTGAGTGTCCAGGTGGTTCCGCACGGGATGCACTCGGGCTTGATGGGCGGCTTCTCAATTGCGACGATGCCTGGAGGAGGCGACGTACTGTATGCGGAGACCGCCATACGGGGTATCACCACGAATGATCCGGAGGATGTCGCGGCAGCAGTCGAATGCTTCGAAGTCATGCGAACCGAAGCGATTTCGCTGAGTATGTCCATCGATCTCATCAAGAGGACGGTAGAGGAAAAATGGACCTGAGTGGCGCCAAGTGGTTTAAGTCAAGCTTCTCCGGAAGTAATGGTGGCGACTGTGTTGAGGTCGCGGAGCTCAGAGACCTCGCCGATGGCCCCGGTCACAAGGCCGAGCACCCCGACCTGATCGCTGTACGTGATTCCAAGGACCCCGACGGTCCCAAGCTGTTCTTCACCCCCGCCGAGTGGGACGCCTTCGTCAACGGTGTGAAGGCCAACGAGTTCGACCTCGGCTGAGCCGACTCCTACCGGCCGCCCGGACATCCTGTTCCGGCGGCCGGTCGTTCCCCGTGGACATGCCGGTATCAGAACATCGCGCCGGTGCGGGTCTACCGATTCATCTCGTCGTCTGGCGGCGATGGCCTCCTGGTCGCACGCCAACCTGTGCGGCCCTCATGTCCAAGGTCGGATACGGCCGTTCTCGTCGACAGCGGGCATCCGCGGCCGGGGCGTCCCAATGATCTACAAGTCGTTCTCCAGTGTCGGCCTCTAACCTCATCCGCAGTCCTCCTGAGCCGGGAGCGGCTCGGCGCGGCGCAGGTCCCGAACGGGACTGCGACGGCGGCCCTTGAACGAGATGAGAAGGAGGTGGCGGTGGACATGGACACCATGCCACTGGTGGGAATCCTGTTCGGAGCGGTGTTCGCCGGGATGGGCATCCGGGTGATGACCATCGGGCAGCGGCTGAGGCGGCACGGGGTGCGGGTGCCGGGCGTCGTCGTGGGGCTGCGCTGGTCCAGCACCAACGGCAACGACAGCGGCGTGTACTACCCCACGCTGCGGTTCCAGACGGTGCAGGGCTCGGTGGTGGAGACCGAGTCGGATCTGGGCTCCAACCCCTCGCCGGTCCATCCGGGCCAGCAGGTCATGGTGGCCTACGACCCCGAGCGACCCCAGCGCGCCCGTCTGGACGGGGTGGGCGGCAAAGGCGTGCTCCACGGCGTGCTGTTCCTGACCGTCGGGGCGGTCATCCTGGTGGTCTCCCTGGTCGCCGCGGTCAACTCCTGGTTGTGAGGACGGCTCCCGTCCCCGCTCGTAATCGCGGCCCACACGCCCTCGGCCGGATCGAGTTCCGGCGCGTACGCCGGTAGTTGACAACCGTCAGGCGGTCATGGCGTTCGACGAACGTGTGCATCCGTGCGTGGGTATGACGTTCCAGATCGTCCCAGGCCACGAGGACCGGAGCATCCGGCAGATGTCGGTGGCCCTCCGCCCGGACGGCACAACCCTCGCCACCGGCAGCCTCGACAACGGCGTGAAGTCGTGGCCGACCCGCTCAAAAGAGGTTCTCGGGCGCCGATCGTCCCAGCCCTGATCGACGAGCGATCGTCACGGCATGACCCGATCCGTCTTTCGGAATGTGCGGCCCCGGGACCGGCCTCCAGGCCGTATGCCCGGCCGGCTGGCTGCCGGGCGTGCAGCGGCCGCGCGGCCATGGGGCCGCCGTTCCTGACCCCTATAAGAACGCCCTCGCGACGATACCGACGGCAATCCCCGCGAATTCCACTGCGAAGATCACTACCAGGGTGAACCCGCGGAAGAACCGAAGTCTCAGGAGCATACCCATCACGGTTATAAAAACCAGGCCGATGAAGAGGAAGGGGAGCGCTGCCAGGACGCCCTTCATTCCCCAGAATCCAGCCCGGTCGCGCCCAGTGGTGATCCGGGCGGGATAAACAGAGCCAGGCTCGGCCCACGAGAAGGCGCCGACCGCCACCTCCTCGCCGGTGGCGTCGTACACGAATCTCCCCGTGCATATCTGCCTGCCGTACCTGCTGGACCTCAAGTCGTGGCACTCCAGGACTGTCAGGGATCCGGGAGCGCCGGTAAGACCGGTCGCCAGCCCGATGTCGACCACTGCGGGAACGGTGGCCGTCAAGGTCCATCCCACCGTCGCCACGGTCACGACGACAAGCGAGACGACCTTGACGAACATCGACTCCCGGGGGGCGCCGCTCCCTCGGGTCCCGCGCGAACCCCCGCGGCGGCCGGAGGAACGCATGCGTAAGGGAGAGCTGACATCGCTACGAGAACGCATGGCGTCACTGTGGAGCAATGCGGTTGTGACTTGGTTGGAAACCGGTAGGAGAGGTGGCGCAGGTTACTCAACCCCGGAGCAGGAGGCGGCCTACGGTGACTTGTCCGATCCTGGACCGAATCCAGTGAGCCTCACCGGTTGTAGAGCCTGCGTGCCCACAGATAACTGACCAGGGCGATGCCCGCGCTCCACACAGCCGCTTCCGTGAAGCTGGACCCGGCTGGACGCCCGGCCGGCAGCGCGCGCAGCGTCTCGATGACGGGGGTAGCCGGCTGGTGCTCGGCGAACCAGCGCAAACCGGTCGGCATCGACTCGGTCGGGACGAAGCCGCTGCCGAGGAACGTCTGCACCATCGCTCCGAGCACGTGCCCGGTGAGCACCGAGACGCGGGCGATGGCCATGGTCTTGAACCTGGCGATGATGCCCTCGGTCATGTCGGTCGCCACCGAGATCGCGGTCCCCTGCGCGGCCCCGACGATCGTCGTGATCATGATGCCGGGGGTGAGGTAACCGACGTAGGCGGCGCGGTCGGCGTTCGACAGAGCCCGGGTGGAGTTCTGGAACTGGTTGCGGTTCTCGTACGGCACGCCGAGCAGCTCACAGATCATCAGCGCTGGAACCGGTTGCGCGAAGACCTCGACGAGGTCGACGGGCGGCACCCCGGCCCGTTTGCCCGAGGCCGAACTCCAGGACCGCAAGGTCTTCGAGGTGGAAGAAGGAGCCGTCGAGATGGCGATCGGGATGGGCCTGCCGAAGATGATGGCGCGCGTGCTCATCGGCCTGTGGCTGAGCGAGGACGGCAAGCTCACCGCGGCCGAGCTGTCGCGCGGGCTGAAAGTCAGTCCCGCCTCGATCTCCATGGCCGTGGGCTACCTGACCCAGCAGGGCCTGATCAGGCGCGAACGCGATCCGCAGCGGTGGCGCGACATCTACGTGGTCGACGACGACGCCTGGTACCACTCGACGGTGATCAGCTCGCGGCGGCGGAGATCGCGAAGGCGGCGGGGGAGACGCTCGGGCTCGACACGCCCGTGGGACGCCGCCTGGCCAGGGGCGGTGCGTTCCTGGAGCGGATCAGCCTGGACGCTCTGGCGTCGGCCGAACGCTGCGCGACCTCCTGCCGTGATCACACCGCCGGGCTTGCGCCCCGGATTTCAATGAGTCTCTTTCACTCCGAGCGGTGCCCATAAGGTGGCTGTCCGGAAACACCGAGGCCCTTCACCGCCGTCCGATCCCCTGAAGGAAGACGACATGGAAATCTGGATAAATCCCGACTGTTCCAAGTGCCGCTCCGCGCTGTCCGTCCTGGACGCGGAGAAGGCCGAGTACACGGTCCGGCGCTATCTGGAGGACCCGCCCGACGAGCGGGAAATCCGTGAGGTGCTGACCAGGCTCGGCCTCGACCCCTGGGACATCACCCGGACGGGCGAGAGCGCGGCCGTCGAGCTCGGCCTGGCCGACTGGCCCCGCACCCCCGAGAGCCGCGACCGCTGGATCCGGGCGCTGGCCGCCCATCCGATTCTGATCCAGCGCCCCATCATCACCGCCGACGACGGACCGGCCGTCGTCGCCCGAACCGAGGAGGCCGTCCGTTCGCTGCTTCCACCCCGGTAGGTTCCGGAGATATGGGCGAAGCCGGCTGAGGCCTCCTGCCCGGAGGTGTCAGCCGGCCAAGGTGCCTATCGCCGCGACGAGGTAGAGGCCGCCGGCCGAGGAGACCGCGAGGCCGGCGGCGGCCGGGGCCCAGGCCATCGCGGTGGAGGCCAGTGACCACCTGTGGGTTCCACGGGCCAGCAGGGTGTAGCCCCGGATCGTCACGACGCCCACGCCGGTCAGGGTGAGGGCCATCCCCACGCCGAAGGCGGCGACGAGCGCGACGGCGTCGAAGGCCCGGCCGGTGAGCAGCCCGCTCATCAGGACGACGAAGGCCGACGGCGAGGGCAGCAGCCCACCGGAGAGGGCCAACGCGACGAGGCCCCGGCGCGACCAGGGATCCGGCCCGTCCTCAACCTGATGACCATGACCATGACCGTGACCATGGCCGTGACCGTGACCGTGACCGTGACCGTGGCCGTGCTGCGCCCGGTGTCGGCGTCCCCGGAGGTGGCGGTAGGTCAGGTGGACCCCCACGCAGACGGTGACCAGTCCGGCCAGCACCTGCATCCAGGCGGTGACGCTCTCCGTGCCGAAACTCGCGGCGCTGCTCAGCCCCACCCAGGCGAACGCCAGCACCAGCACCGAGAAGGTGTGCATCAACGCGACGATGACTCCCAGGCGCAGCGCGTCGCGGTGGTTGCCCCGGGTGCCGACCAGGTAGGCCGCGGTGACGCTCTTGCCGTGGCCGGGGGCGACCGCGTGCATCGCTCCGGCGACGAGGGCGACGGCGAGGACCACCCAGAAGACGCCCCTGTTGTCGAAGAGCGAGATGAACCGGCTCTCGAGGCCGCTGAGCTCCGTCATGGCCGGGTACCCGTCGTACCCACCCTGCGCCGGGTGCGCAGCACGACGAACGCGCCCGCCCCGGCCAGCAGTACGGCGGTGCCGACGGCGACGCTCGTCGTCTGCCCGGACCCGCCGTTCCCGCCCGATCCGGAGAAGCTCAGGCGCCGGGTGCTGACGGCCTCGGTGAAGAGTGTCTGCCGGGGAGTGGCGGAATCGCCCGCGATGAGCATCGTCCGGTACGCCGTGTTGAGGTCGGTCAGGGCGGCGACCGTCACGTCCACCTCGGTCACCGGGCTCCGGCAGTCGAAGACGAACCGGGCACCGTCGACGAGCAGCGCCCGGAGTTCCTCCAGTCGGCTCTCGCACGGCCGGCCGGCCTGGGCGACCGTGATCTTCTCCAGCAGGTAGTCGCGGAGAGCCGTTGAGCGCTCCAGCTTCTGCTCGCCGGTCAGCTCCGTCGAGACGTTGCCGGTGGACGGGTCCTCGAACGCGCCGAGCGACTGGCCGAGCGCGACCCAGTCGTCCTCGGCCGGGAGCCACGAGATGGTCACGCGCGAGCCGTCGGCCTCGATCCGCGCGGTGGACGGCGGTCCGAAGGGGTGGGCGGCGGCCGGGGTGGCCCAGCCGGCCAGGACGCAGACGAGCAGCGCGCCCGCCAGCGTGCGGGCATGGATTTTCAATGGATTTCCTGTCCGACAAGGTTCCGGCACGTCCGGGGGGCGGGGCCGTCGTAACGGCGGCCCCGCCCCCCGGCGGGCTTACTTCTTGTTGACCGTGACGGCCGGGCTGGTGATCTTCTGGTTGGCGCTGTCCAGGTGGACCACGTAGGTCTCGCCCTTCTTCGCGTTGGCCGGAAGCCTGAAGGTGTAGGTCAGGCGGCCCAGCTCATCGGCGTCCCGCACGCCGACCGAGACGCTGTCCTTGTCCTTGCCCCGCGCGTTCGCGTCGGCCTTGCGCAGGGAGACGGAGACGCGCTCGGCCGGGTCGTAACCGTACGCGGAGACGGTGAGCTCGCCGCGGTGGTCGACGGTGGTCTTGTCGACGGTGACCTGCTCGCCGACGGTGTTCTCCGCGGTGCGGACCTCGTTGACGGTGCGCTCGCCCTTGCTGTTCTTCCGGACGACGAAGCCGTCGTGGTGCTCGCCGTTGGCGTAACGGGCCTCGAACGTGATCTTGTCGGCCTCGACGTCGATCAGCTGGTAGAGCTGGGTGTTCTGGCTCTTGCTGACGACCTCGGCACCGTTTCCGGTCCAGTTCTCGCCGTTGTTGAGGGCGTACATCTTGCCGCCGGAGACGGACACGACGTAGGCGACGCCGTTGTTGACCGTGACCGACTTGCGGGCGGTCGCCACGTTGCCGCGGCCGTAGGAGTGGTCGTGGCCCTGGAGGACCAGGTCCACTCCGTACTTCTCGAACAGCGGGCCCCACTGGTCGCGTACGGCGGGGTTGTTGCGGGTGCCGGTGGTGGAGTAGACGGGGTGGTGGAAGGTCACCACGGTCCACTTGTTCGGGTTGTCCTTGAGCAGCCCCTCCAGCCAGGTGGCCTGCGCGGCCATCAGGGCGGCGTTGCTCTGCACGTTGGAGTCCAGTCCGATGAAGCGCACGCCCTGGTAGTCGACGGTGTAGGCGGTCTGCTTCAGCTCCGGGTTACCCGGCCCGTTGTCCGGATAGGGGAACTGCGGACGCCAGAAGGTGGACAGGCCGCCGCTGTACTCGTGGTTGCCGGGGATCGAGAGGTTGTTGACCTGGCTGTCGATGAAACCCGCGGCCTTGTACCACTGGCCCCACTGCTCCTCGCTGTTCGCGGAGTCGATGAGGTCACCGGCGTTGACGATCATCTTGGCCTGCGGTCGGTCGGCGAACGCCTGGCGGAAGACGCGCGGCACCGCGGAGTCGATGTAGTTCTGCGCGTCGCCGTAGTAGATGAACGAGAACGGCTGGAGGTCGGCCGCCGCGGTGGTGAAGTCGCTCCACTCGGCCCAGTTGGTGCCGTCGCCGACCCGGTAGCTGTAGCGGGTGTTCGGCTTCAGGCCGGTGAACTCGACGGTGTGGTAGACGGAGGCGTACCCCAGCGTGGTGTTGACCGGGGTGGTGCTGATCGCCCTGACGTTGGTGACCGCGCCCGCGGGAGGTGCGACCCCGCCGAGCGCGCGGGGGGCCTCGAGGATCTCGGCCTGCGCGGACTCGGCGTCGGTCACGGCCCGCCAGGTGACCTTCTGGCTGGCCGACGGGGTGGTGGTCGGGGTGAGGATGACCCGGTCGGGCATGGGGGAGGGCTTGTGGATGTCGGCGGCGGGGTACTTCGGCGGCGCGGCCGCGCCGAACGCCACCGGGCTGAAGGCGAGGCCGCCGGCGATCAGCACGCCCGCGCCGACCGCCGTCAGCCTGGTACGCCGAGATCCGGCGGATCGGGGCAGCTTGACTTTGCCCATCATGAGCTCTTTTCCAGGGAGGATCACATTCCACCGAGGGAGTGCGGTGGACGTCGGTATTGATCCAGAAAAGATGGACAAAAACCCATATAGGGCATTACGTCCGGATGAACACCGTCTCCCTGGTATCTCTGGCCCCAAACGCACCATTGATGTGGCCGGAAGGCCGTGCGCTCGACACTTTCCGTTGCCCTCGCGTTCGGTGGCGCGCGCCTAACATCGTGCGAGCGGGCTCTGGCGGAAAGGGAACGCGTACGCCTGCTCGGCGGCCTGCGCCACATGGCACGCGGGTTCGCCAAGGGTTCCAATGCGTCGCGTCCCCTCCCGGGCCGAGGCCGAGGTCCCCGAACGGGAGGTATTCGATGACGAGACCCCGGCAGGCCGCCGACCGGCGACCTGCCCGCCGCTGGACGCTGCTTCCCGGCTTCGTGGTGCTCGGCACGCTCTTCCTGCCGCCGTCCACGGTGGGGCCGGCGGGACCGACGGTCAAGGACGAGACCTTCATCACCGCGGAGACCGGCGGGCTCCTGCACATCGAGGCGGGGGAGTGTTTCACCGACCCGGCCTACTCCCCGGAGGCGGCCGAGGTCGTCGTGCTCTACACCCCCTGCAAGGAACAGGCGGCCAACCAGTCGTACGGCTTCGTGCACGCCCCCGACGGTGCGTGGGATCCGGCCGCGCTGACCACGTTCGCCCGGGAGAGTTGCCGACGGGGGTTCGACGGCAACTGGAGCGGTGAGTCGGCCTCGGGGCTGGATTTCTACCCGGTCATGCCGACCCGGAAGACCTGGGCCGACGGCGACCGCGACGTGATGTGCGTGGTCTACAGCCCAGAAGGCTCGATGAACGGTTCGGCGCTGCCCCTGGCGAGGTGGTGACCGCCGACCGGTGACGCCCCGGCGACGCGCCGCCGGGGCGGGACCGGCCGGGGGGGGGGGGGGGCGCCCCCCCGCGAGCTCGTCGGGGGCCGAAACCACCGC
>NZ_JBFAOJ010000053.1:0-20370 GCF_040675205.1 Streptosporangium sp. NPDC049644
CCGGCGCCCTCTGACCCCCCACCCCCCGTCGGTCCCTTGTATGGCGGGGCGGGCCCGCCGGATCCGGCGGGCCCTCCCGGCATTCCTGCGGATGAGGCCGGGACTACTTGCCCTGGTTGGCCACCGCCTCGATGGCGGCCTCGGCGGCGGCGGGGTCGAGGTACCGGCCGCCCGGGGTGACGGGGCGGAAGTCCGCGTCCAGCTCGTACTGGAGCGGGATGCCGGTGGGGATGTTGAGCCCGGCGATCTCGTCGTCGCCGATCCCGTCCAGGTGCTTGACCAGCGCCCGGAGCGAGTTGCCGTGCGCGACGACCAGCACGCTCCTACCGGCCGCGAGGTCGGGCACGATCTGGTCGTACCAGTAGGGCAGCATGCGCTCGACGACGTCCTTGAGGCACTCGGTCCTGGGCAGCAGCTCGCTCGGCAGCAGCGCGTAGCGGGGGTCGCCGGACTGGGAGAACTCGTCGTCGTCGGCGAGCACGGGCGGCGGGACGTCGTAGGAGCGGCGCCAGAGCATGAACTGCTCGTCTCCGAACTCGGCCCGCGTCTGCGCCTTGTCCTTGCCCTGCAGGGCGCCGTAGTGGCGCTCGTTGAGCCGCCAGGACCGGGAGACCGGCAGCCAGAGCAGGTCGGCGGCGCCCAGCGCGAGGTTGGCCGTCTGGATCGCCCTGGTCAGCAGCGAGGTGTGCACCACGTCGGGTCGCACCCCGGCGTCGAGAAGCAGCCTTCCGCCGCGCCGTGCCTCCTCCTCGCCCTTGGCCGAGAGTCCCGCGTCCACCCATCCGGTGAACAGACCCTTGGCGTTCCATTCACTCTCACCGTGCCGGAGCAGCACCAAAGTCGACATACCGACAAGCTTAGTGGGCGTCCTCCGGTGCCCCTCAGCGGTCGGGATCGGCGAAGCGGGCGAATGCCCGGAGGTTGGCGAGCGACTCTCCGCGCTTGGCGCGCCACTCCCACTCGCGCCGGATCGAGGTGGCGAAACCCAGCTCCAGGGCACGGTCGAACCCCTCGTCGGAGTAGGTGAGCACGCACCCGAGAAGGCGGTCGATCTCCTCCTCGGTGACCGCCCCCAACGGGACCCGGCCCACGAGGTAGACGTCACCGATCGGGTCGAGGGCGAAGCGCACCCCGTACATGGAGCCGTTCTTGGTGAGCAGCCAGCGGTAGAACTCGGCGTGGTTCTCGTCCGGCTGACGGCAGAAGAACGCCTCCACGTGCAGGACCTGGTCTCCGACGATCAGCCAGGTCATGGTGGCGAGCTTGTGCTGGCCGGGGAGCTTCACCAGGAAGGCCCCCGGCCTGGGCTGCTCGTAGGAGACGTCCGCGCTCTTCAGCGCCGCCTCGATCACTTCGCGCATGGGCCCAGCCTACGAGCGGGTCTCACGAGCTGACCGCGATGGGGACCCGGTGCAGGTTCGCCATCGCCCCGGCGTAGACGTCCGCCAGCCTGGCCGCGGTGGCCGACCAGCCGAAGGCCGCCGCGTGGGCCACCGCGGCCGCGGACAGCGCCTCCCGCCAGGCGGGGGCGTACACGAACCGGGCGAGCACCCGCGCCCAGTCGTGGGGGTCGTGCCCCTCGACGAGCACCCCGGAGACGCCGTCGCGCACGGCGGTGCGCAGCCCGCCCACGGACGCGGCGGCGACGGGGGTGCCGCATGCCTGGGACTCCAGGGCCACCAGGCCGAACGACTCGTTGTGCGAGGGGACGACCGTCACATCGGCCGCGCGGTACCAGTCGGCCAGTTCGTGCTGGGGCGCCGGTGGAACGATCCTGACCACGTCGGAGATCCCCAGTGAGGCGGCCACGTCGGTGAGGTACGAGGGCCTGGCCAGGCCGTTGCCGCTGGGGCCGCCGACGCAGACGACGACCAGTCTCGACCTGAGCGAGGGATCTTCGAGAAGCATCCTGGCCGCGGCGCGCAGCAGCACGTCCGGGGCCTTCAGCGGCTGCACGCGGCCCACGAAGAGCAGCAGGTGGGCGTCCTGCGGCAGCCCGAGCCGGTGCCGGGCCGCGCCTTTGGAGGCGGGTTGGAAGACCCTGAGGCTCACGCCGGGGTTGACCACCTCGACCCGGGCGGGGGCCGCCCCGTACAGCTCGACGAGATCACTGGCCTCGGCGGGGGTGTTGGCCACCAGGCGGTCGGCGACGTCCACGACCTGCTGCTCGCCCAGTACCCGGGCCGTCGGCTCGGGCTTGTCGTCCTCGGCCAGCAGGAGGTTCTTCACCTTGGCCATGGTGTGCATGGTGTGCACCAGCGGCAGGCCCCAGCGCTCCTTGGCCAGCCAGCCCACCTGGCCGGAGAGCCAGTAGTGGGAGTGGATGACGTCGTAGCGGCCCGGCTCGTACATGGCCTCGGCACGCAGCACGCCCGACAGGAAGGCGCAGAGCTGGCCTGGCAGGTCGCCCTTGTCGAGTTCCTCGTACGGTCCGGCGGTGACGTGGCGGACCGAGACGCCCGGAACGATCTCCGCGACCGGTGGCAGGTCCCGGGATGTCTGCCGGGTGAAGATCTCCACCTCCACCCCGAGTTCGGCCAGGCGCTTGGCCACCTCGACGATATAGACGTTCATACCGCCCGCGTCCCCGGTTCCCGGCTGGTCCAGGGGGGACGTGTGCATGCTGATCGTCGCGACTCGGTTGACCCGCCGTCGCCTCACCGACACCACCTCCGAGTGGGCTAAACCATCTGATAATCCGCAACATTCCCGACACATCACCTCAGAAGGGTCCGCGCGGGGTGCTCCTGGCAGGATGGGGGGTCATGAAGAGGACGGCTGTGGTGACAGGGGCCAGCAGTGGGATCGGCGAGGCGACGGCCCGCAGGCTGGCCGCGGAGGGCTTCGACGTGGTGGCCGCGGCACGGCGCCGGGAGCGACTGGAGGCGCTGGCCGCCGAGGTGCCCGGCATCCGCGCGGTCACCCTGGACGTGACGTCGCAGGAGTCGGTGGACGAGCTGGCCTCCTCGCTCGACCGCTGTGACGTGCTGATCAACAACGCCGGTGGCGCGATCGGCCTGGAACCCGTGGCGAGCGGGGATGTCGCGGACTGGCAGCGGATGTACGACGTCAACGTGCTCGGCACGCTCCGCGTCACCCAGGCACTGCTGCCCCGGCTGATCGAGTCCGGCGACGGCGTGCTGCTGATGCTGACCTCGGTGGCCGGGCTCGTCTCGTACGAGGGCGGCGGCGGCTACAACGCGGCCAAGCACGCGCAGACCTCGATGACCGAGGTGCTCAGGCTGGAGCTGGTCGGCCTGCCGGTCAGGATCGTCGAGATCGCCCCCGGGCTGGTCCACACCGAGGAGTTCTCGCTGAACCGCTTCCGCGGCGACTCCGCCGCCGCCGACGAGGTCTACCGGGGCGTGCCCGACCCGCTCACCGCCCAGGACGTGGCCGACGCCATCGCCTGGTGCGTGACCCGACCGGCCCACGTGAACATCGACCGCCTCGTCATGCGCCCCCGGGCCCAGGCCGCCCAGCACAAACTCCACCGCGTCTGAACCATGTCCAAGCCGATAGGGGAGATCACCAGGGGGACCACCGGTCACAACCGCCTGCGGCGGGCCGACCGGTGGATCGTCGCCGCGCACGGCCGCCTGCTGCGCGCCGCCGACCGCCCGCTGGTGGTCGACCTCGGCTACGGGGCCTCGCACACCACGACCCTGGAGATGTTCCTGCGGCTGCGCCGGATCTGCCCCTCGGTCGAAGTCGTCGGCGTCGAGATCGACCCGGCCAGGGTCGCGGCGGCCAGCCCCCACGAGCGTCCGGGGCTGTCCTTCGCGCTTGGCGGCTTCGAGTTGCCGGTGGACCGGCCGCCCCTGCTGGTCAGGGCGTTCAACGTGCTGCGGCAGTACGGCGAGGCGCAGGCGTGGGAGTACTGGGCGATGCTCCGCGAGCGGCTCGCGCCGGACGGGGTGATCGTCGAGGGCACCTGCTCGGAGGTGGGCCACCGCGCGGTCTGGGTCGGGCTCGACCGCTCGGGTCCCCGGACACTGACCCTCTCGGCCCGCTTCGACTCCTTCGAGCGCCCCTCGGACCTGGCCGACCGGCTGCCCAAGACGCTCATCCACCGCAACGTCCCCGGTGAGCCCGTCCATGCCTTCCTGCGTGACTTCGACCACGCCTGGGCGGTCAACGCGCCCTTCGGCTCCTACGGTTCCCGCCAGCGCTGGATCGCCTCCGCGGAGACGCTCGCCGGGACCTGGCCGCTGGCCGAGCGCCCCCCGCTCGGCGGCCGGTCGCGCTGGCGGCTCGGTGAGATCACTCTCCCCTGGGCCGCGGTCGCCCCGAGATGACCGGCCGGACTCCGCCGCGCCCCGAGCGAGAGCGCGAGACGAGTGGCCACGCCGTGAAACGCATCACTCGACAACCCGTAGTACTACCCCTCGTGGTGCGGGGGTTAGTCTTGACGGTGTGAAGGGTCTCGGCGAGCTTGAACGCAGCATCATGGACATCATCTGGGCACAATCATCCCCCGTGACGGCACGGGAGGTCGGGCGCCTGATATCCGACCGCGACCTGGCGCCGACCACCGTGATGACCGTGCTCGACCGGCTCACCCGCAAAGGCTTCCTGGTCCGCACCCGCGACGGGCGCGCGTGGCGGTACGCACCCGCGGAGAGCCGCGACGCCTACGTCGCGGAGCTTATGCTGGAGGCACTGGATCTGACCGGTGACCGGTCGGCGGCCCTCACCCGGTTCGCCCAGGCCGTCACCGGCACCGAAGCCGACATCCTGCGCAGGGCCCTGACCGGCCTTGAGGAGGAGCTGGAGGACGAGTAGATGACCGCGGCAGCCCTGGCGACGCTCGCCCTGGCCTGCGCGGTCGGCGCCTGGCGGCTCACCAGGGCGCGGTGGACCTACCGCGCTCCGCACGTGGCCATCGTGCTGTGGCAGGCGCTGGGGGTCACCTGGGGGCTGGCCGGGACGGGCGCTCTGCTCGGCTACGCGCTGGAGCCCTATGGCCGGGGTGTGCTGCACGGCCTGGCCGGCTTCGCCGCCTCCGCGTTCGGCGGCGGCCAGGGGGCGCCCCTGCCGTACGACCTGCCGAGGATCGTCGCGCTCATCGCCGGGCTGACGGCGCTCGCCGTGCTGATCATGGTGCTCCTCGCCGCGGGCCTGCAGACGTTCCGGGCCCGGCAGCGGCACCGCACCCTGCTCGCCCTGATCGCCAGGGAGGACCCGGTGGTCCCCGGCGTACGGGTGCTCGACCACCCGGGCGCCACCGCCTACTGCGTGCCCGGCCTCCGCTCCCAGGTGGTGGTCAGCGAGGGCGCGCTGAAGCTGCTCTCCGCCGACGAGCTGACCGCGGTGCTCGCCCACGAGACCGCCCATGTGCGCGAGCGACACGACCTGGTGCTGCTGCCCTTCGCCGCGCTGCGCAGGGCCCTGCCCTGGTCACGCGTGGTCAAGGACGCGCAGAGCGAGGTCGGCCTGCTGGTGGAGATGGCCGCCGACGACGTCGCCCGCCGCTACTGCTCCCCGCGCCGCCTGGCGACCGCCCTGCTGCGCTTCGGCACGGCGGGCGCCGTCCCCGCGCCGCACGGCGCGCTGGGCGCCGCGACCTCCTCGTCCGCCGCCGTGATGGCCAGGGTCGAGCGCCTGGTGACGCCGGGGCCGATCCTGCCGCTCGGGGTCCGCTACGCCATCGTCGCCTTCTCCGTCACCCTGACGACCTCGGCCCCGCTGCTCTGGCTGATCCCGCACTGACCTCACCTCGGCGTGCCGGCCGGTCCTGGTACAACTTCACCCCAAAACGCTTGCAAGTGTTAGCCACGGCGTTTGCAATTGCAAGCATGGTGAGGCAGACTCAAGGCATGGCACTACCCAAGGTCGGCTCGATCGGTGAGTACATCCGCGAGCAGCGCACGCACGCGAAGATCTCCCTGCGTCAGCTCGCCGCGGCGGCGGGGGTCTCCAACCCCTACCTGAGCCAGATCGAGCGCGGGCTGCGCAAGCCCAGCGCCGAGATACTGAACCAGATCGCCAAGGGCCTGCACATCTCGTCGCAGGCGCTCTATGTCCAGGCCGGTCTCATCGAGGAGCGCGAGCCGGACAGCGACGTGCTGACCGCGATCAGAGCCGACCACCTCATCACCGAGCGCCAGCGCCAGGTGCTGATCGACATCTATGAGTCGTTTCGCAAGGAGAACCGGGCTGAGGCTCCGGGCGAGGACGCGCAGACCTCCCAGAAAGCGCATCCCGCACCGGAGCCCCGGCAGGGTGACGCGGGCTCCTCGCCTGACGACGAGGTACCGCTGCCCGGGGAATATCTCACCGCGTTGAAACCCTACGCGGCGCCCCCGAGCAACGGCCACATCACAAAGGAAACCAAGGAAGGTTAACCCATGCCCATCACCACCGAAGTCAAGAAGCTCGCCGAATCCAAGCCGTTCTACGCCGTCGCCGGGGCCGGCGACTTCGCCGTCGAGAAGCTCATGGAGCTTCCTGAGCGGATCCAGAAGCTGCAGAGCCGCCGCGAGGAGATCCGCGAGGCCGCGAAGGACCTCCCGGAGAAGGCCAGGGAGCTCGCCGGCAAGGCCGAGGGCTACGCCAAGGACTTCCCCGTTAAGGCACGCGACTACGCCGACCAGTTCGCGGGCAGGGCCACCGAGCTCTACGAGGAGTTCGCCAACCGCGGCCGCAAGGTCGTCTCCAAGACGAGCGGCGATGCCGCCCTGGAGCTGGAGGAGCTCTCCGAGGCCGCCCGGCCCACGACCCCGAAGAGGGGCACCCGCACCTCGAAGTCCGGCACCTCCAAGGCCTGAGCCCGTCGAGGGCTCGTCACGCGAGGTCGCGGCCGGGCAGGACACCCGCCGGCTCCAGGACCCGTTCCGGCACCGCCGGGGCGGGTCCTGCGGCGTTCGAGGGCCGCTCCCCGGCCGGCGGGGTTCCCCCGCGTGTTCGACCGGAGCGGGCAGGTGAAGGCCGATGACGCCGCGAAGGGGACTTTCGGCATTAGGCTGAGGGAAACCGGTGAGGCGAGTGTTCTGGAGAGACGATGATCCAAATCCACGGTGCCCTGGACCTGGTCTTCTGGATCCTGGCCGTCGGGGTGTTCGCACTGTCGGGCTGGGCGCTCATCCACGCGGTGAAGACTCCGGCACGGGCGTTCGCGGTCACCGGCAAGCAGAGCAAGAACCTGTGGTTGGTCATCCTTGGGCTGGCGGCGCTGTTCGGCTTCGCCGCCGCGGTGGGCTACCTCAACACGCTGAGCATCTTCACGATCGCCTCCGTCATCGCCTCGGGCATCTACCTCGCCGACGTGCGCCCCGCCGTGCGGGAGATCGGCAAGGGCGGCAACCAGGGGCCGTACGGCCCCTGGTGAGGCCCTCTCCCCTCGGCTTGAGGCCCGGCGCCTCCGGCGATCCGGTTGCCCTGCGGGGTTTCGGCCGATAGACACACCGAATGATGTTCGCGCACAAACCCACGCTCTCCGGAGAGCACGTGACGCTCCGGCCCGTCGGTCCCGAGCATGTGGACGGTCTCTGGGAGCTGGTCAACGACCCCGAGACCGTCCGGCTGACCGGCTCGCACGGCAAGCCGGAGTTCCAGTCGCTCAAGAGCTGGTACGGCTCGCGGGGTGACCACGACGACCGGCTGGATCTGGCGATCTGCACCGCCGAGGACGACGCCTACGTGGGCGAGATCGTGCTCAACCAGCTCGACGCGGACAACCTCTCCTGCAATCTGCGCATCGCGCTGATCGGCCCCCGCGCCTACGGCAGGGGGTACGGCACCGAGGCGATCCGGCTGACCCTCGACCACGCCTTCACCTCCACGCCGCTGCACCGGGTGAGCCTGGAGGTCTACGCGTTCAACGAGCGGGCCGCCCACGTCTACCGCAAGATCGGCTTCACCCAGGAGGGGGTGTGCCGTGACGCACTGCGCATGAACGGTGAATGGTACGACTCCGTAATCATGGCGATACTTGCCTCTGACTGGGTTGTCAGGGAAATTTGACATACATATGGTGATTTTTCGGAAACATCTTTTGACACTTCCGAAACAATGCTAGGTTCACTGGGAGCGCTCCCACCTGTGCGGAATCTTGGTGTGGAGGAAGTTATGACGGATCTACCCACACTTGCCCAGGTCGCAGCAGAGGCAGGGGTCTCCCCCGCCACCGCGTCCCGGGTACTCACCGGTTCAGTCAGAGTCAGCACATCGACTCGTAGGCAGGTGCATGACGCAATCTCGCGTCTCGGTTACGTCAGGCATCGCGCTCCCCGTGGCGGCT
The DNA here is from genome assembly GCF_040675205.1 of Streptosporangium sp. NPDC049644. Lineage (NCBI taxonomy): Bacteria > Bacillati > Actinomycetota > Actinomycetes > Streptosporangiales > Streptosporangiaceae > Streptosporangium > Streptosporangium sp. NPDC049644. Next base: position 8,243 of record NZ_JBFAOJ010000053.1, read on the forward strand.
CCGGCCGCCGATCCGACCAGGTCGTGGCCGTAGTGGTCTGCGAACCCGCGCACCGGCTGTTCACCGAGCCGTTCTACGCAAGAATGATCACCGCTGCGGAGGAGGTCCTCACCGGGCACGGCGTTCCGCTGGCCGTGATGACCGCCACCGCGGCCACCTCCACCATCGCCACGCCCCCGCTCGTCGCCGGAGGCATCGACGGCGTGCTGCTGATCGGCGCGCGCGACAGGCACCCGCTCGTGGTGACCCTGGCCGCCTCGGGCATCCCGGTACGCAGCGCGGGCCGTCCCCCGGACGGCATCGACCTCCCCCATGTCGACATGGACAACCGCGACGGCGGCAGGCAGGCGGCGGAGCACCTGCTGCTCGGCGGCCGGCGGTCCATCGGCGTCATCGCGGGGCCGCCCGCCCTGCCGGCCGCCCGCGACCGGCTCGACGGATTCCTGCAGACCCTCGCCCTGGCCGGGATGACCGGCGTGCCGGTCGCGTACGGCGACTTCAGCCACGCGTCGGGGGTGCACGGCATGCAGTGGCTGTTACGCCGGATGCCGCACGTCGACGCGGTCTTCGCGGCCTCCGACGTGATGGCCGCGGCCGCGTTGCAGACCCTGCGCCGGGCCGGCCGCCGGGTGCCTGAGGACGTGGCGGTCATCGGCTTCGACGACGCCCCCGCGGCCCGGCGGACCTCCCCCACGCTCACCACGGTCCGTCAGCCGGTGGAGGAGTTCGCGGCGCTGGCCACCAGGCTGCTGCTGCTCTCGATGGGCTCGGCGGGCGCATCCCGTGACAACCCCGTACTCCCCACTGAGCTGGTGGTCCGTGAGTCCGCCTGACCCCGTCGGACTCCGTGCGGGAGACGTGCTCACCCGCAGGTACCTGCTGCTGGAGCGGATCGCCTGGGGCGGCATGAGCGTCATCTGGCGTGCCTTCGACCAGTCGCTGCAGCGGATGGTCGCGGTCAAGCTGCTGGACGGCGAGCTCGGCGTCGACCACGGGGAGCGCGAGCTCATCCGCAGGGAGGCGCGCGCCACCGCGCGCCTCATCCATCCCGACGCGATCGAGGTCTACGACTACGGGGAGACCGTGACCTCGCACGGCCGGCTGGCCGCCTACGTGGTGATGCGACTGCTGGAGGGGCGGCCGCTCTCCGACCGGATCATCGAGGGCCCGCTGCCCTGGGCGGAGGCGGCGCTGATCGCCGCCAGGCTGGCCACCGTGCTGGCCGCCGCCCACGAGCGGGGGATCGTCCACCGGGACGTCACCGCCGACAACGTGCTGCTGACCTCCACCGGCGCCAAGTTGCTCGACTTCGGCATCGCGGCGTTCATCGGAGAGGACGGCGACGACCGGGCCTCCGACTACGGCACGCCTCCCTACGTGGCGCCCGAGCGGCTGACCGGCACCGTCGCGGACCCGGCGAGCGACGTCTACGCGCTGGGCGTGCTGCTGTTCGAGATGCTCACCGGCAACCCCCCGTATCCGGAACGCACCTGGGAGGAGATCGAGAACGTCCGGCGGGAGGGGCCCCCGCCGACGGCGGACGTGCCGGGGATGCCGGTACAGATCAGCGCACTCTGCCAGGTCTGCCTGTCACATCGGCCCGAGCTCCGGCCGAAGGCCCAGGAGGTGGCCGACGGCCTGGCAGAAGCCCTGATGCCGCCCCGTTCGACCGGAGGCGGCACCCTGACACGCTGGAGCATGGTCACCGCGACGGCGACGGCACTGCTGGTGGGAGGCCTGGTGTGGAGCCAGCTCACCGGTCACCCCGACGGCCAGGTGGCCGACCCCCAGGGGCGCGGAACGCTCCCGTCCGCCGCCCTCGACCTCGCCACCACGTTCCCCGAACCGGACGCGACGCCGAGCCCCAGCTCCTCCCCTTCCGCTCCCGCCATCGGCAAGGGGAGCGGACAGAAGGCGGAGCAGACGCCCTGGACGGAGGCTGTCCGCTCCTCCGTCCCGAACCTCAACCAGAGCCTGCGGAGCTTCAACGCCCTGCTGGCGAAGGGGGAGGACGAGGGCAGGATCCGCCCTGACGTGGCCCTGGACCTGCGGCAGGTGCTGGCCAACAGTGTCCGGGACTCCGGCGACCTCACCTCGATCTGGGGAAAGATCGCCGACCGGAACCGGGAGGGCTCCCTGCCCGACGATTTCCGCCGCGCGCTGGAGGCCCAGCTCCTGCTCGTGTCGGTCGCCCTGACCGGATAGGCGCCGAGCCCCCTCGGATTCGCTCGTTGGAGGGGGCTCAGGTCCCAGCCGCGGAGGCTTACATCGAAAAACCATCGCGTTCTATATGGTAAATAAACATGTCACACTTTCTTACCCTTGTTCTTGTCGACGAGGTGGACCCGGACCCGATCGCGCGGGCCGAGCAGCTGATGAAAACGTTCTGGGGCGTTGATTTCCTCGACGAGGAAACGGGGCTCGAACTTCCGAATGTCAAATGCGACGGCTTCACGGTCGGAGGCCGTTATGACGGCATAATCCGGGGCAAGGAGCAACACCACGATCTCCGGCCGGACGAGTACCGGCGCAGGTACGGGCCGGACGTGGTCCGGCCGGAGGACAACGTGCGCCCCGTTTCGGAACTCGTCCCCGACATCCTCCGGTTCCCGTACGCGGTCATCACCCCGGACGGCCGGTGGTTCGATCGCGGCGACATGCCGGAGCGGGACTGGCAGGACGCGCTGCGCTCCCTGCTCGATCGGCATCGTGACCGGACGGCCGTGGCGATGGACTGCCACTGCTGACCGGCGCCGGTGGAGGACCGATCGGCGGCGGGGCGGGGCAACAGCCGGACGACCGGTGCACAGGCCGCCGGCTGGCGCGGCGGGTGAAACTTTCAGGGGGCGACCGGCGGGGCGGCGGTCGCACAGGGCGAGCTAGAGCGGGGTGCGGGCGCCGCGGGGGACGGGAACGGTCCTGCCGGTGGTTGACGGGAGCGGGGCGGGCGCCGAACCATGACGAGCGCGACCGGCCGCACCTTTCGATCGCGGGGCACTCTCCCCGCGTACAGATCCCGTCCCCGAAGGGCTCTTGATGAAAGTCCTGCGTGTACGCAGGTGGCCGGCGGCGCTCGCGGCGCTCGTGGTCACCTCGGCGCTGGCGGTCGCGCTCGGCTCCTCCCCCGCGGGTGCCGCGGGCGGAACCGGTACCGGCTACCTGCGCACCTCCGGTAACAAGATCGTCGACAGCACGGGTGCGACGGTCCGGCTGACCGGTATCAACTGGTTCGGCATGGAGACCGACAACAAGACCTTCCACGGGCTGTGGTCGAGCAACCCGTGGAAGGGGCAGATCGACAAGATGGCCTCGCTCGGCTACAACACCCTGCGCGTGCCCTTCTCCAACGACGCGCTCAAGCCCGGCGCGGTCGCCAGCGGCATCAACGACTTCGTCAACCCCGATCTGGTCGGCAACACCCCGCTGCAGATCCTCGACAAGGTCATCGCCTACGCGGGAAGCAAGGGGATGCGGATCATCCTCGACCGGCACCGGCCGACCGCCGCCGGGCAGTCTGCCCTGTGGTACGTCGCCTCGACGCCGGAGAGCACCTGGATCAACGACTGGAAGGCCCTCGCCCAGCGGTACGCGGGCAACACCACGGTCATCGGCGCCGACCTGCACAACGAACCGCATGCCGAGGGCACCAATCCGGCGGCCACCGGGGCATGCTGGGGGTGCGGCGACACCGCGCGCGACTGGCGACTGGCCGCCGAGCGGGCGGGCAACGCGGTGCTGTCGGTCAACCCCAACTGGCTGATCTTCGTCGAGGGGGTGAGCTGCCCGAGCGGTGGCCTGTCGAACGTCTGGGACAACGACCCGAGCAACGACGAGGACTGCGGCTGGTGGGGCGGCAACCTGTCCAAGGCCGGGGAATTCCCCGTGCGGCTGAACGTGGCGAACCGACTGGTCTACTCGCCCCACGAATACGCCACCTCGGTCTATCACCAGGCGTGGTTCGACGCGCCGAACTATCCGGCGAACATGCCCGCGATCTGGGACAGGTACTGGGGCTATCTCTACAAGCAGAACATCGCCCCGATAATGATGGGCGAGTTCGGCACCACGCTCCAGGCGGCCGTGGACAAGGTCTGGCTCCAGGAATTAATGAAATACACCGGCACCGGGGTGAACGGAATGTCCTTCACCTACTGGTCGTGGAATCCCAACTCCGGTGACACCGGCGGCATCGCCAAGGACGACTGGATCTCGATTAACCAGGACAAGCAAGACATTCTTCAGCCATACCTGATTCCGCCGGTCGGCGGCGGCACCTCCACACCCACGCCCACACCCACGGCCACGGCCACCACCTGCGGGACGACGTACGCGACCACGAACTCCTGGTCGGGCGGCTTCCAGGCGGAGCTGACCGTGAAGAACACCGGGACGTCGACCTGGAACAACTGGTCGGCGAGCTGGACCATGCCGTCCGGGGTGACGCTCGGCAGCGGCTGGAACGCCACGGTCACCCAGAGCGGGACCACCTTCACCGCGAAGGCCCCGAGCTACGCGGCCGGCCTCGGGGCGGGCCAGTCCGTCGTCGTCGGGTTCACCGCCACCGGCCCCTCCACCCCCGGCCCGTCCAACATCAGCTGTTCCTGATCGACACCTTCCCGACGGGTGCCCGCCCGTCGGCACCGTCGAGGGCGTGCCGCCGCGCGGCACGCCCTCGCGTGGCATCCCCCGGGTCCCGAAACGGATCCGGCACGCGCCCGGTGTCCGGCGGCCCCGGGGGCCGGATCCGACCCCGCAAGCAAGCGCTCGACCCTCAAGATCGGAAGGCCTGAAACTTTCACGATCTGCGAAAAAAGTGGCGCGGATCGTAGCAGCCAGGCGGCATGACCCGTGAAACATCGACGTAACCGAGGACACATGCCATTGACATCCCCGGGACTGTCCCCAGAATCCCTTATGGGAGCGCTCCCACCCCCTCTCTCCCTTGCTTGATCCTGCGCGAGGCCACTACCAGCAAATTCGTGCTGATCTCACCCCCGGAGGCCCACTTCATGCATCGATATCCCATCAAAGCGGGAGCGCTCCCACGCTTCCGGAGACGAGTCGCCGCGCTGGCGCTGCTCAGCCTGGCGGCCGGGACGACCACCGCGCTGGCAGCCTCGCCCGCGCTCGCCGCAGTCGCCTGTGACGTGACCTACACGACCAACGACTGGCAGGGCGGCTTCACCGCCAACGTGACCGTCAAGAACCTCGGTGACCCGCTGAACGGCTGGACCCTCGGGTTCAACTTCCCGACGACCACCCAGAAGGTCACCCAGGGCTGGAGCGCCACCTGGGCGCAGAGCGGCCAGGCCGTCACCGCCAAGAACCTGGACTGGAACGGCAACCTGGCCACCGGCGCCTCGACCAGCATCGGCTTCAACGGCAGCTGGTCCGGTACCAACCCCAAGCCGACCTCCTTCACGGTCAACGGCGTGACCTGTGGCGGGACCACCCCCGTCAACCAGCCGCCCACGGTGAAGATCACCGCTCCGGCGGCCGGGGCCACCTTCGCCGCGCCCGCGACGGTCCCGATCACCGCCGACGCGGCCGACAGCGACGGCACCGTCTCCAAGGTTGAGTTCCTCAACGGCAGCACGGTGCTGAGCACCGACACCACCGCGCCGTACGCCTTCGACTGGACGAACGTCGCCGCCGGAAGCTACTCGCTCACCGCGAGGGCGACCGACAACGCGGGGGCGGTCACCACCTCCACCCCGGTGGGGATCACCGTCACCGCCGACTCCGCCGCCACGGTGCTCGCCACCCCGTCCACCATCGCCGTCCCGGAGGGCGGCACCGCCGACTTCTCGGTCAAGCTCTCCAAGGCCCCGACCTCGAACGTCACCGTGACGACCGCCAGGACGAGCGGTGACACCGACCTGACCGTCTCCTCCGGCGCGTCGCTGACCTTCACCACCGCCAACTGGAACACGGCCCAGACGGTGCGGATCGCGGCCGCCGAGGACGCCGACCAGACCTCCGGCAGCGCGGAGTTCACCTCGACCGCCTCCGGCCACACCTCGGCCAAGGTGACCGCCACCGAGGTGGACAACGACGTCACCGGCGGCGACAACGAGTACGTCAAGCGCTTCATCGCGATGTACAACAAGCTCAAGGACCCGGCGAACGGCTACTTCTCCCCGGAGGGCGTGCCCTATCACTCGGTCGAGACCTTCATGGTCGAGGCACCGGACCACGGGCACGAGACCACCTCCGAGGCCTACAGCTACTACCTGTGGCTGGAGGCGGCCTACGGCAAGGTGAGCGGCGACTGGACCAGGTTCAACGCGGCCTGGGCCTCGATGGAGAAGTACATCATCCCGGCCACCGCCGACCAGCCGACCAACTCCTTCTACAACCCGTCCAAGCCCGCCACGTACGCCGGCGAGTGGGACGACATCAAGCAGTACCCGTCCAAGCTGGACAACAGCGTGAGCGTCGGCGTCGACCCGATCGCAGGCGAGCTGAAGACCGCCTACAACACCAGCGACGTCTACGGCATGCACTGGCTGCTGGACGTGGACAACACCTACGGCTTCGGCCGCTGCGGGGACGGCACCACCAGGCCCGCGTACATCAACACCTACCAGCGCGGTCCCGAGGAGTCGGTCTTCGAGACCATCCCGCAGCCGTCCTGCGACACCTTCAAGCACGGCGGCCCGAACGGCTTCCTGGACCTGTTCACCGGGGACAGCAGCTACGCCAAGCAGTGGAAGTACACCAACGCCCCCGACGCCGACGCCCGCGCCGTCCAGGTGGCCTACTGGGCGCACACCTGGGCCACCGAGCAGAACAAGGCGTCGCAGGTCTCGGCCACGGTCGCCAAGGCCGCGAAGATGGGCGACTACCTGCGCTACGCGATGTACGACAAGTACTTCAAGAAGCAGGGCTGCACCAGCACCGGGTGTCCGGCGGGCACCGGCAAGGACAGTGCCTCCTACCTGCTGAGCTGGTACTACGCCTGGGGCGGCGCCAACGACAGCTCCGCCGGCTGGGCCTGGCGGATCGGCTCCAGCCACAACCACTCCGGTTACCAGAACCCGATGGCCGCTTGGGCGCTGTCCAGCGTGGACGTGCTCAAGCCCAAGGGCACGACCGCCGTCGCGGACTGGACCATCAGCGCCAAGCGGCAGCTTGAGTTCTACCGCTGGCTCCAGTCGAGCGAGGGCGCGATCGCCGGTGGCGCCACCAACAGCTGGCAGGGTCACTACGCGGCCCCGCCGTCGACACTGCCCACCTTCTACGGCATGGCCTACGACTGGCAGCCGGTCTACCACGACCCGCCGTCCAACCAGTGGTTCGGCTTCCAGGCGTGGACGATGGAGCGGGTCGCGGAGCTCTACTACGCGACCGGCAACGCCGACGCCAAGCTGATCCTCGACAAGTGGGTCAAGTGGGCCACCGACAACACCACCGTCAACGCCGACGGGACCTACCAGATCCCCTCAACGCTGGTGTGGACCGGCCAGCCCGACACCTGGAACGCGAACAACCCCGGCAGCAACAGCGGGCTGCACGTGAGCATCAGGGACTACACGACGGACGTGGGCGTGGCGGGTTCCTACGCCAAGGTGCTGATGTACTACGCGGCCAAGTCCGGCAACGCCACCGCCAAGAACGTCGCCAAGGGCCTGCTCGACGGCATGTGGAAGAACAACCAGGACGCCAAGGGTGTCTCGGTCCCCGAGACCAAGGCCGACTACCGGCGCCTCAACGACCCGGTCTACGTCCCCGCGGGCTGGAGCGGCAAGATGCCCAACGGCGACGTGATCAACTCCAGCTCGACCTTCCTGTCCATCCGGTCCTTCTACAAGAACGACCCGGACTGGCCGAAGGTGGACGCCTTCCTGAAGGGCACCGGGCCCGCCCCGTCCTTCAACTACCACCGGTTCTGGGCGCAGGTGGACGTCGCCGTCGCCCTGGCCGAGTACGGCCGGCTCTTCCCCTGATCCGGCACCTTCACCGATCCCGATTCCGGCCTTGACCCCGGTCCCTGGTCCGGCTCTCGTCTGAGCCGGACCGGGGGCCGGGATCCACCTCCCCCGAGACCTCGGGGCGTGACGGCACCCCTGACCTGCTGTCACGCCCCGAGCACCACCTCCGAGAGGCGATCCCCAATGAAGAAGACCCTGGCGGCGCTCGCGCTGCTGGCACTGGCGGCGGTGCCGGTGCCGGCCGCCGCCCAGGCGGCGGCGCCCGCCTTCGCCTACGGCGAGGCACTGCAGAAGTCCATCTGGTTCTACGAGGCCCAGCAGTCGGGGAAGCTGCCGAGCTGGAACCGCGTCAGCTGGCGCGGCGACTCCGGGCTCACCGACGGCCAGGACGTCGGGCTCGACCTGACAGGCGGCTGGTACGACGCGGGCGACCACGTCAAGTTCGGCCTGCCGATGGCGGCCAGCGCGACGATGCTGGCCTGGGGCGCGGTGGAGTACCGCGACGCGTACGTCTCCTCAGGGCAGCTCACCCACCTGCTGAACAACCTCAAGTTCGTCAACGACTACTTCATCAAGGCCCACCCGTCGGCGAACGTGCTGTACGGGCAGGTCGGCAACGGCGGCAAGGACCACGCCTGGTGGGGTCCCGCCGAGGCGATGCAGATGGAGCGGCCCGCTTACAAGATCGACGCCTCCTGCGGCGGAGCGGACCTGGCCGGGGAGACGGCGGCGGCGATGGCGGCGTCCTCCATCGTTTTCCGCCCGACAAATCCGACTTATGCTGACACGCTGGTGACGCACGCCAAGCAGCTCTACACCTTCGCCGACACCGTGCGGAAGAAGTACAGCGACTGCATCACCGACGCGTCGGGCTACTACCAGTCGTGGAGCGGCTACAACGACGAGCTGGTCTGGGGTGCGATCTGGCTGCACCGGGCCACCCAGGACGCCTCCTACCTGGCCAAGGCGGAGTCGTACTACGACAACCTCGGCACCGAGCCGCAGTCCACCACGAAGTCCTACAAGTGGACGATCGCCTGGGACGACAAGTCGTACGGCGCCTACGTGCTGCTGAGCAAGCTGACCGGCAAGCAGAAGTACCTCGACGACGCCAACCGCTGGCTCGACTACTGGACCGTCGGGGTCGACGGCCAGCGGGTGAAGTACTCACCGGGCGGCCAGGCGGTGCTCGACCGATGGGGATCGCTGCGCTACGCGGCCAACACCTCGTTCGCGGCCCTGGTCCATTCGGACTCGATCTCCGACGCGACGCGCAAGGCGAGGTATCACGACTTCGCGGTCAGGCAGATCAACTACGCGCTCGGCGACAACCCGCGCAACTCCTCGTACGTGATCGGGTTCGGCGCGAACCCGCCGAAGAACCCGCACCACCGCACCGCGCACGGCTCGTGGACCGACCAGATGACCAACCCGGTCGAGACCCGGCACACCCTGTACGGCGCCCTCGTCGGCGGCCCGCCCGACCCCAACGACGCCTACACCGACAAGCGCGACGACTACGTGATGAACGAGGTCGCCACCGACTACAACGCCGGATTCACCAGCGCCCTGGCCCGGCTCTACCGGGAGTACGGCGGGGCCCCCGCCGCGAACTTCCCGGTCGCCGAGACCCCGGACGGGCCGGAGATCTTCATCGAGGCCGGGGTGAACGCCTCGGGCTCGACGTTCACCGAGATCAAGGCCATCGTCAGGAACCAGTCGGCCTGGCCCGCGCGCCCGCTGACCAACGGCTCGTTCCGCTACTACTTCACCCTCGACGGCACCACGACCGCGAACCAGGTCACCGTGTCGTCGGCCTACAACCAGTGCAAGGCTCCGACCGGGCCGACCTTGCTGTCCGGTAAGACCTACTACGTCACCATCGACTGCTCCGGCACCTCCATCTCTCCCGCCGGCCAGTCACAGCACCGGCGCGAGGTGCAGTTCCGCCTCGCGAGCACCGGCACGTGGGATCCGTCCAACGACTGGTCGTACGTGGGCGTCGCCACCACCCCCGGTGCGACCCCGGTCCGGGTGCAGAACATGACGCTCTACTCCGGCACCACGAAGATCTGGGGCACTCCCCCCGGTGACGAGCCGCCGCCACAGGAGGACCTCGTCGCCCCGTCCCGGCCCGGCAAGCCCGCCGTCTCCGCGATCACCGGCAGCGGCGCCACGCTGACCTGGACCGCGTCGACGGACAACGTCGGCGTCAGCGGCTACGACGTCTATCGGGGCACGACGAAGGTCGCCACCTCCGCGGCCGCCTCGTACACCCTCACCGGCCTGACCCCGGCGACGGCGTACACCGTGTCCGTGGTGGCCAGGGACGCGGCGGGCAACTCCTCCGAGGCGTCCGAGAGCACCGCGTTCACCACCACCCAGGCCCCGGCGGGCGGCTGCACCGCCACCTACACGGTGGGCAACAGCTGGCAGGGCGCCTTCCAGGGTGAGGTCACCGTCAAGAACGAGGGCGCCTCGGCGATCACCGGCTGGACCGTGACCTGGAAGTTCCTCAACGGCCAGACGATCAGCCAGCTCTGGAACGGCACGCTCACCCAGACCGGGGCGGACGTGTCGGTCAGGAACGTGGCCTGGAACGGCGGCCTCGCCCCGAACGCGTCGGCGTCCTTCGGCTTCACCGCGAGCCAGAGCGGCGTCAACGGCGTTCCTACTCCGGTGACCTGTACCGCGAGCTGACACCTCCCGTCCCTCCAATGTCCAGGCGCCCCGGGCCACTCGGCCGGCGCCCCCCTGCCCCGGCCGGGCGCGACGACCCCTCCGCCCGGCCGGGCACTCCCCAACCGAGGTAGGTCATGCGTTTCAGAAGCCTGGCGCTGCTCGCGGCGCTCCTTCTCTCGCTCTTCGTCTCGATCCCACCCGCCCACGCCGCCGTCGGCCTCCGGGTGAGCGGCACGAAGATCGTTGAGTCGAACGGCGACACGTTCGTCATGCGGGGCACCAGCCACGCGCACACCTGGTACCCGTCCCAGACCGCCTCGTTCGCGGGTATCAAGTCGCTCGGCGCGAACACGGTCCGGGTGGTGCTCAGCGGCGGCCGGTGGACCGCCAACGGCGTCTCCGACGTGACGAACGTGGTCTCGCTCTGCAAGCAGAACAAGCTCATCTGCGTACTGGAGAACCACGACACCACCGGGTACGGCGAGCAGAGCGGCGCCTACACCCTGGACCAGGCCGTGGACTACTGGATCAGCGTCAAGAGCGCGATCGTCGGCCAGGAGGACTACGTGGTCCTCAACATCGGCAACGAGCCCATCGGCAACAACGCGACCACCCCCGGCTGGACCCAGGCCACCTCGTCCGCGATCTCCCGGCTGCGGAGCAACGGCTTCCAGCACCTGATCATGGTCGACGCGCCCAACTGGGGCCAGGACTGGAGCTTCACCATGCGCGACAACGCGGCCACCGTCTTCGCCGCCGACTCGCAGCGCAACACCGTGTTCTCCATCCACATGTACGGCGTGTTCGACACGGCCGCCGAGGTCACCGGCTACATGCAGAGCTTCCAGACCGCCGGGCTGCCCCTGGTCGTCGGCGAGTTCGGCTTCGACCACTCGGACGGCAACCCCGACGAGGACACGATCATGGCCCAGGCCCAGGCCAGGGGCATCGGCTACCTCGGCTGGTCGTGGAGCGGCAACGGCGGCGGCGTCGAGTACCTCGACCAGGTGACCAACTTCAACGCAGCCAGCCTCACCAGCTGGGGCCAGCGGCTCTTCAACGGCGCGAACGGCATCGCGCAGACCTCCGTCGAGGCCAAGATCTACGGTGGGAGCACCACCCCCGACACCGAGGCGCCGACCAAGCCGGGCACGCCCACCGCCTCCGCGATCACCGGGAGTGGCGCCACGCTGACCTGGACCGCCTCCACCGACAACCGCGCCGTCACCGGCTACGACGTCTACCAGGGCACCACCAAGCTCGGCTCCTCGGCGACGAACTCGATCACCCTGACCGGGCTCAGCGCGCAGACCTCCTACACCGTCCACGTGGTGGCCAGGGACGCGGCCGGCAACACCTCCCCCGCTTCCAGCACCGTCACCTTCACCACCACCTCGGCCCCGCCGAGCGGCTGCACCTCCACCTACAAGACGGTCAACTCCTGGCAGGGCGGCTTCCAGGGCGAGGTCACCGTGAGCTGTCCCGCCGCCGTCACCGGCTGGAAGACCGTTC